>HF989172.1 GCA_000431275.1 Prevotella sp. CAG:755
AGCAGGACCAGCAGCTACGGCTACGGCTGCGGCAGCGGGTTCAATACCGTACTCCTCTTTGAGGATCGTTGCCAACTCATTTACTTCTTTTACTGTCAAGTTTACCAACTCTTCAGCGATTGCTTTAATATCTGCCATTTTCTTTTATGTTTAATTTGTTTTTACTAATTGCTGTTTTGGATTACTCGGGACGCTCGCCCAAAGTTTTGAGAACGCCGTGAATGGTCTGCCCGGCAGACTGCAACGACGAGATAACGTTCTTCGCCGGCGACTGCAACAATGCGACAACCTCAGCGATAACTTCATTCTTGCTCTTGATGGAGCAGAGGACGTCGAGCTGATCGGCTCCGACATAGAAGCCCTCTTCCGCATAAGCTGCTTTCAGACCGGGAATACCGTCCTTGCTTACTTCCTTGATAAGCTTTGCCGGAACATTCGCAGTGTTACAGAAGAACACAGCCGTCGTTCCCTTCAAGCAAGGATAGAGAGGAGAATAGTCCACTTCGGCTGCTTCAAGAGCCTTGTGCAAGAGGGTATTCTTAACCACTATCATCTTGATGTCAGACTTGAAGCAACGACGACGCAAATCACTCGTCGCGGCTGCATTCATAGCCGTTACATCCACAAGATAGAAGTGCGCATACTCTTTGAGCTTTGCGCCTAACTGTTCGATAATAATCGCTTTATCTTCCTTTTTCATAATGGCGCATTACTTTACTTCATCAACAGACTTCGGGTCGATCTTTATACCACGACTCATCGTCGAAGAAAGATAAATACTCTTCACATAAGTACCCTTTGCGGCAGCAGGTCTGAGCTTGATAATTGTCGAGATGAAAGCTTGGGCATTCCCCATGATCTGCTCCGGTGTGAACGACACCTTACCGATCGAGGCATGAACGATACCAGCCTTATCTACCTTGAAATCAATCTTACCTTGCTTAACCTCCTTAATAGCCTTGGCAACATCCATTGTCACCGTTCCGCTCTTAGGATTAGGCATCAGACCACGTGGACCCAAGACGCGACCGAGAGCACCGATCTTACCCATGATAGCGGGCATCGTGATGATGACATCCACGTCAGTCCATCCACCTTTGATCTTCTCGATATATTCGTCCAGACCCACATAATCGGCTCCTGCCTCTTTTGCTGCGGTCTCTGCTTCGGGAGTACACAAACACAACACGCGAACCACTTTTCCGGTTCCGTGAGGAAGGGATACTACGCCACGCACCATTTGGTTGGCCTTGCGGGGATCAACTCCCAGACGAACGTCTACGTCAATCGAGGCGTCGAACTTCGTCGTAGTAATCTCTTTCACGAGGTTTGCAGCCTCGGCAAGCGTATAAACTTTCCCGGCTTCAATCTTGTCTGCTACTAACTTTTGGTTTTTTGTCAGCTTACTCATCGTAATCGAAGATTAATGAATTAACCGGGGAAATCACCCTTTACTGTTATACCCATTGAACGTGCGGTTCCTGCTACGAGCTTCATGGCTGCCTCAATGGTGAAACAGTTGAGGTCAGGCATTTTATCCTCAGCGATAGCACGGACTTGATCCCACGTAACTTCTGCAATCTTCGAGCGGTTCGGCTGCGCAGAACCACTCTTCTTCTTCGTGGCTTCGAGCAGTTGGATTGCCACAGGAGGAGTCTTGACTACAAACGAAAATGATTTATCGTTATAGTAAGTAATGACGACCGGCAATACCTTACCTGCCTTGTCCTGTGTTCTGGCATTGAACTGCTTGCAGAAATCCATGATATTGATACCCTTGGAACCCAAAGCAGGACCTACGGGAGGAGACGGATTTGCTGCGCCACCTTTAATCTGTAATTTGATTAATCCAGCGACTTCTTTTGCCATTGTTGTATGATTAAAGAATTACGGGAAGAGTCTGAGCACGTAACATTACTCATTCCTTCGCCACTTGCGTAAAATCCAAGTCGAGCGGAGTGCTCCGTCCGAAGACTTTCACAGTCACCGTCAGCTTCCTCTTGGCGCCATTCACTTCTGCGACGACACCCGAGAAACCGTTGAACGGACCGTCCGTGACTTTTATGGCCTCACCCACGGTATAGGGGATAACTGCATCGGGAACTTCCTCCTGCAGCTCTTCCGCCTTACCCAAGATACGGTTTATTTCCGAGGGACGCAAAGCCTGAGGATTATTGGCACCACCAAGAAAGTCAATCACGTTTGGCGTATTTCTCAGCACATGCACGATTTCTCCGACCAAATTGGCCTCCACCAACACGTATCCGGGCAAGTATGTCCTCTCCTTCACAACGCGTTTCCCGTTGCGGATGGAATAATACTTCTCCGTCGGTATCAACACCTGCGAAACAAGGTCACCGAGACTGCCGTTCTTGATTTCGGCATCAATGTACTCTTTGACCTTATTCTCCTTTCCACTCATGGCACGCAATACGTACCATTGTTTTCCAGTTTCAGACATCAACACGTACGTTTAGTGGGGATATACCAACTGCATCACTGACTCGAAAACCTTATCCATCGCGAATACTACAAGCGCTATTATTATGGAAGCTGTGAGTACGACAATAGCACTGTGCGTCAATTCAGCGCGCGTGGGCCATGTGGTTTTATGAGCAAGTTCGTTATATGATTCCTTACAATATGTGACCAGCTTTTTCAACATATTTGCTTATCTTTTGCACGGGAAGAGAGGCTCGAACTCCCGACACCCGGTTTTGGAGACCGGTGCTCTACCAACTGAGCTATTCCCGTAAAGAAGCCCCTCGCCCTTTTCGCGAGGGGCTATTATTTCAACTATCTATATGATTAGTCGAGGATTTCGGTGATCTGACCCGAACCTACCGTACGGCCACCTTCACGGATAGCGAAGCGGAGACCTACGTTCAAGGCTACCGGATAGATCAGCTCAACGGTGATCTCTACGTTGTCACCCGGCATAACCATTTCGGTTCCTTCGGGAAGATGAATCTCACCCGTGCAGTCCATCGTGCGGAGATAGAACTGAGGACGATACTTGTTACCGAACGGAGTGTGACGGCCACCTTCTTCTTTCTTCAAAACGTAGATAGAAGCCTTAAACTTGGAGTGCGGAGTAATAGCACCCGGGTGGGTGATTACCATACCACGCTTCACATCCGTCTTGTCGATACCGCGGAGCAGCAGACCTACGTTGTCACCGGCTTCACCTTCGTCGAGGATCTTGCGGAACATTTCCACACCCGTAACGACAGACTTCTTATCTTCACCAAGACCAAGGATCTGAACTTCGTCACCAACCTTCACACGGCCAGTTTCGATACGACCCGTAGCCACAGTACCACGACCCGTGATCGAGAACACATCCTCAACAGGCATCAAGAACGGTTTTTCAACGTCACGAACCGGCTCCTGAATCCAGTTGTCAACAGCATCCATCAGCTGCATTACAGAATCCTCCCACTTGGCCACACCATTGAGGGCACCGAGGGCAGAACCGCGGATGATAGGAGTATCTTCTTCGAAGTCGTAAGAAGCGAGGAGCTCACGCATCTCCATCTCAACGAGTTCAAGCATTTCTTCATCGTCAACCATGTCGCACTTGTTCAGGAACACTACAAGGCGCGGCACGTTCACCTGGCGGGCGAGCAGGATATGCTCACGGGTCTGAGGCATAGGACCATCCGTTGCAGCTACAACGATAATGGCACCATCCATCTGAGCAGCACCAGTTACCATGTTCTTCACATAGTCGGCGTGTCCCGGGCAGTCTACGTGTGCATAGTGACGTTTTGCAGTCTCATACTCAACGTGAGCCGTATTAATCGTAATACCACGTTCCTTTTCCTCGGGAGCATTATCGATCTGATCAAACGATTTGATTTCGTCGCTCTTCGTAAAACCCTTCTCGGCAAGCACTTTCGTGATGGCAGCCGTCAGAGTAGTCTTACCGTGGTCAACGTGACCAATAGTACCGATGTTAACATGCGGTTTGGTACGCTCAAAATGTTCTTTAGCCATAGCTTTATTGTTTTATGAATGAATTTTTCAAAAGAAAAGAGCTGTTACCGAGATTTGAACTCGGGACCTCTTCCTTAC
>HF989173.1 GCA_000431275.1 Prevotella sp. CAG:755
CACGTCGTGGCCGGCGTGCGCCGCCGCGCGGCGTGGATGGTGCTGCTCATCATCGCCCTCCTCGCGCTCATCTGGCTGCTCGCCCGCCTGCTCGCCGCGTCGCTCGCCTGGCTCTGGGGCGCCCTGGGCTGACGCCCTACCCGGCGGCCCGCGATTTTTTCGCAGGAGCCATGCCCGCTTCGGGGCTTTTTCGTAACTTTGCAGTTCGACGTAAGAAACCATCATCAAAACATTATCCCTGCGACCATGGAACACCACTTGCAAATATACAACACCCGCACGCGGCGTAAGGAGGACTTCGTGCCCGTCAACCCGGGGCACGTCGGCATGTACGTCTGCGGCCCCACCGTCTACGGCGACGCCCACCTGGGGCACGCCCGTCCGGCCATCACGTTCGACCTCGTATTCCGCTACCTGCGCCACCTCGGCTACAAGGTGCGCTACGTCCGCAACATCACCGACGTCGGCCACCTCGAACACGACGCCGACGACGGCGAGGACAAGATAGCCAAGAAAGCCAAGCTCGAACAGCTCGAACCGATGGAGGTGGCCCAGTACTACACCAACCGCTTCCACCAGGCCATGGAGGCCCTGAACGTGCTCCCGCCGAGCATCGAGCCGCACGCCTCGGGCCACATCATCGAGCAGGAAGAGCTCGTCCGCCAGATCCTCGACAACGGCTACGCCTACGAGAGCCACGGCAGCGTCTACTTCGACATCGAGAAATACAA
Organism: Prevotella sp. CAG:755; assembly: GCA_000431275.1. Taxonomy (GTDB): domain Bacteria; phylum Bacteroidota; class Bacteroidia; order Bacteroidales; family Bacteroidaceae; genus Alloprevotella. The sequence goes on from HF989173.1 coordinate 732, forward strand.
CCGCGACCACCACTACGGCGTCCTCTCGGGCCGCAACCTCGAAGACGTCATCAACAACTCGCGCGAGCTCGACGGCGTGGGCGAGAAACGCAACCAAGTGGACTTCGCCCTCTGGAAGCACGCACAGCCGGAACACATCATGCGATGGCCCAGCCCCTGGGGCGAAGGCTTCCCCGGCTGGCACTGCGAGTGCACGGCCATGGGGCGCAAAT
>HF989174.1 GCA_000431275.1 Prevotella sp. CAG:755
AAATCCTAAACACACTTTTTTCAAAAGAAAAAGATGATGATATGGCTTAAATCGAATATAATCTTTTGATATGCAAATGGTTATATCATATTTTCGCCAAACAAAAAAATAAAGCTATACATTCAAGCTAGAATAGAGTTTAAATAAAAGAGTGTGATGAACACTATAAAACGATCCACCACACTCTTTATCTTTATTTATTTTATCACAGTACTGACTGGTTTACCCTTGATAGTACACACGTTTCACACGTTCGCTCACGGAGGTCAAAATCTCATATGGGATTGTGCCAAGTTTGTCACTCAGTATTGTTATCGGTAAATTATCGCCAAAAATCTCCACAGAATCACCCTCGGTACAATCAATATCTGTTACATCAATCATGCACACATCCATACATATATTTCCCACATATGGCGCTGGCTGTCCCTTGACGAGACAATAAGCATTTCCCCGACCCAAATGTCGGTTCAAGCCATCTGCATATCCAATCGGAATGGCTGCAATGCGACTCTGTCTGTTGAGCACGCCTTTACGGCTGTACCCCACTGTATCCACAGCAGGTACATTGCGAATTTGCAAAATTGTAGTTCTCAACGTAGCCACATTATGCAAAACCCTGTTACCCACTGGATCAATACCATAAAGGCCAAGACCAAGCCGCACCATATCAAGATGACGTTCCGGGAAGCGTTCGATACCGGCACTGTTACAAATATGTCGCAATATCTTATGGGGAAATGCAGCTTGAAGTTTACGACTTGCACGATCAAAACATTCGAACTGCATCGTCGAGAAATCGTCAAAACACTCTTCGTCGCTCCCAACGAAATGAGAAAAAACAGATCGAGGTATCACTGCCGACTGACCTTTAATACGGTCAATAAGTGCAGGCATATCGACTTCGGGATTAAATCCTAAACGATGCATGCCCGTATCTAGCTTGATATGGATAGGGAAATTGGTCACTCCGGCATGTTCAGCCGCACGGACCATAGCATCCAACAACTTGAAACTATACACTTCCGGTTCAAGGTCATACTCAAACAACGTTTCGAAAGTGCTCATCTCGGGATTCATCACGATAATGTTTGCCGTAATCCCAGCCTTACGCAAATCGACACCTTCATCTGCCACCGCCACTGCAAGATAATCCACGCGATGATCCTGCAATGTTTTGGCTACTTCTATCGCGCCTGAACCATAAGCCGAAGCTTTAACCATGCAAACCATCTTCACTTCTGGTTTCATGAAACCGCGATAATAATTCAAGTTATCGACAAGAGCTTCAAGATTAATCTCCAATGTCGTTTCATGAACTTTCAAGGCAAGATGCTCAGACAATCGCTCGAAGTTAAACTGGCGGGCGCCCTTGATCAAGACAAGTTCATCATGCAACGTATCTAACAATCCAGAAGACAGAAGTTCATCCACATTTTGCACAAAGTGACACTCCATTGCGAACCGCTCTGCCGCAGCAAGCAGTCCCTGTCCGACACCAATCAAATGATCGACTCCACGCCCGTTCACGAGCTCTGCAACCTTAGCATACAGTTCTTCATCGGACATACCACTTTGAAGGATGTCGCTCAAAATCAACGTATGTCGATTCTTATGCCCGTCTGGTCGCCGGTTCATGAAGTCGAGAGCTATGTCCAAAGAATTGACATCCGAATTATAACTATCGTTGATCAGCGTGCAACCTCGTACTCCCTGTTTGACCTCCAAACGCATTGCCACCGGTTCAAGGTGAGCCATCCTTTGGGCTATAATATCCTGCGGCAAATGGAAATACAAACAAACAGCAAGGCAATGGATCGCATCCTCGATAGAAGCATCGTCCACAAAAGGTATATCAAAACAGCCGTCATAGCCCAAGTACGTATATTGGATATGTGTGGCGTTGTCCACACGTTCCACCTTACGCACGAACAACGGCATTCCGTCGTTCTTTAACGACCAGGCCAACTGATTGCCTGCATACAGGGAATCACGCACGCCTTCACTCACATTCTCGTCATCGGCATTGTAGACCAGCACCTCGCAATCTTTGAACAAAGCCAGTTTTTCAAGACATTTCTCTTGCATTGTCGCAAAATTTTCTTGATGTGCCGGACCGAGATGCGTCATGACACCCACCGTAGGCTGAATGATAGCCCTCAGTGCCGGCATCTCGTTGGGTTCTGAAATTCCAGCTTCGAAAATACCTAACTCCGTATGCTCATCCAAGTGCCATACAGACAGAGGCACACCAACTTGCGAATTATAGGAACGGGGCGAACGGGTTACGCGCCACGTAGGCGAAAGCAACTGATAAAGCCATTCTTTCACAATAGTCTTCCCATTGCTTCCCGTCACACCAATAACGGGCACATCATATTCCTCACGATGCCGCTCTGCAAGACGTTGCAAGGCTTTAAGCGGACTAACCACACGCAAGAAATTGGCATCTGGGTAAGCCATTTCCCAATTCACAGGCAACGTGTCGACCACGTAATTTCGGACACCTCGACGATATAGATCCGGAATATAACGATGGCCATCATTGCGCGCAGTATGCAACGCAAAAAATAAGGTAGTTTCAGGAAATACCAAGGAGCGGCTATCTGTCAGAAGCCAATCAACCTGTCCTTCGGCCGTGCCGAAACGATGGGCGCCTATGAGCGCCGTCACTTTCTCTAATGAGTATGACATGAATCTTTACGGTTGTTTGTATGCACAGGCACCTTGTGGATGAAGTCCGCCTAAACGGGATCTGCACCATCGGCACCATAACTGGGTGCAAAGTTCGGATATTTTTCAATTAGGAGCGCCACGCGTTGTTCAATTTTCTGTAAGAAAGCTGAATGAGCGGCAGTTCGTGGATGAAACGGACGATGGGCAAGCGCCCGGCGCAAAGGTTCCCACTCGTCTATAATTTCACGGGTTTCTCCGCTGAAAGACCAATCGGAAAAACGTTCCCATACGTAATCGACAGCCTGCGTCGAAGGATGAAGCATGTCGGCTTCGTAAAAACGGTAATCACGCAGTTCGTCTGTCACAATCTCATAAGCCGGGAAATAATGGCAGGCACCGGCAAAACGCCTGCACAATTCATCAGCAGCCAAAAGCAAGGCTGCCTTGCTCAACTGGCTACCATGAAACCCGTATTTTGCATAACGGTAAGGGCTTACAGTCAGTACGATGCGCAACTCGGGCTTCTCAGTCATGAGACGCTCCACCATTGGCGTCCATTGGGTTACGATCTCATCCGGCGTCATCGCTTGTTCGACGAACAAACGATGTGGCATCTTATGACAATTGGCCACGACATGCCCTGCAAACTTCCCATCAGCCATGTAATAGGCGCGATTCGTCCCCCATGTTATATACAAACGGTTCAAACGCCGAAACGATAGACAAGCGCGCTCATAACGTTCCTCAACCAAACGACGGCAATCATCAAGGGTCGGCCCTGAGAAGTGACCTGCATGTAGCCAACTGTGCCACATCTCATCACTTTCAAAATACATATCCTTGGGCAATCCGTCTGACAACGCTTTTAGTGCTTCCAAAATACTGGCCGGATTATATAACACGCCGAACGGATTAATCTCCACACGGAAACCTCCGTCTTGCATCCGGCGCCCCACGTGTTCAGCGAAACACGAACCAAGCATCAGGACATGGTCGCCATGACACAATTGCACCCGTTCAGCAGGCAGTTCCACCGATACATGCAATTTCATTCTCTACATTTTTATCATTCTCCCAATAAGCCGTTCATGACAAATAAACATCCCGGCCTTTTAGTGCCCACAAAGATACGCATTTCCTTCCATGAGGCAGAGCTTCCCAACCAAGACGGATGTCTCCGACAAGCTTTCAACAAAAAAAGAGGAGATTCCTCCTGATGGGAAACCTCCTCTTTTTTCAAACTTATGGATTAAGGTTACTTTACATAAACCTTCTTTCCGTTCTGGATGTAGATACCCTTCACAGCTTTCTGCACACGACGACCACTCAAATCGTAGATAACGTCGTTCTTCGCACCACTCACGTTTTCATCGTTCGTCACACTTCCAATGCCGACAGTTTCAATAGGACCGCCATCCCAGAAGCGGAACACGCTGGCATAGTTCGCTCCACGAGAGTTGTAAGAAACGATATTGCCTTCCGTAGAGTTATCGATGGTTCCAGCATGCATACACATTGTGCAGAGCACCTCATTCGATCCATACTCATTGCCTGCATACCACCAGCGGTCAATGTAGAATCCAGCGGGAACTGCGGCAATCGTCAGGTTGTTATTGTCATCGTATACGTTCACAACAGGATCCAAATGGAAGTGCATCGTCGTATCATTGAACTCAGCGTTCAACTTCAACGGCATCGTGAATGCCCAGTCAGCAGCATCTACATACTTACCAGTTCTGATGTGGTAAAGAGCATAAGAAATAGAGTCAGCCACTTCGCTGCCAACGCTCATGTCTTCTCTGCGATCGCGGAGCTCGAAATAGAAGTCACGATCCCACGGATTGAATTCTTTCCAAGAGAGGAGGGTGTCACCTTGAGCGTAAAGCGCATACTGCACATTACCACGCTGGATATAAGCCGGAGCAGCCGAAATAATAGCATAGCCGTTTTCAGTATTATGCTGGACGAGCTCATCAGCAGGAGTTTCGAGCAAACCAGACACGATGTCAGTCACATCCGCTTCGTAATCCGTTTCGCCACTCTCGATCATTTCACGGATTTCCTGTACCTGATCTTCGGTATAACCGCCAATGCAGTTCACGGCATTCAGGGCAGCCCGACCATCGAGGAATGTGTAGTTAGAAGCCTCGTATTCTTCGAACGTAATTGTCGAACCCGGATCACTATAAGTTGCGGACGCAGAATAATAAGCCAACACGCCATTACCTCCAAAGTCATTCCAAACGTTGTCTGTACCCTGTACACGGAAGCCATAGCCCGTCGTGACGCTAATGAGTTCGAAACCGATTTCAGCGCCGGTCGCCGTAGCAAACTGAGGTTCTGCACCACCAAAGTCGGTGAGCACTTCACCTTCGCGACCCTTGTTGTAGATGCTGTACGTTCCATCCGCGTTCTGACGGAAACACCAAAGGGCACTATCCGCGATTTCAGCCGAAGCACTCATTACCAGACGGCCAGCGTCGTTGACACTGCCGGTCAGCACCTTGCTGCCACGCATACGCATAATGTACCACGTAGCGTCTTCGGGGAATTCGCCGCTGTCGGTCACATCCGTCGTCTTGAGCGGGCTCGTCATCGTGTAGTAGAATACATAATAAAATCCTTCGTAGAGGTTGTCCGGCGTGATCTTAGCAGGAACGGGGAAGTCATTCATTTCGTAAGCAGCCGTAGCTTCGGCATCGAACTCATACAGGTCGCCTTGGTCGGGAGCAGTCAATATCGAGTCAACATCGATGTACATCTCCGCACTCGAAGCCAAGTAATTCTCCGTACCATCAGGAGCGACATACACGCAATCGTAATAGATCATACGCCAAGGACGATAAGCCACCTCAATCGTTTTGGATTCAGTAGCGACTTCATTGAGCGTCGTAAGTGCGGTAAAATGGGTCATAGCGGGAGGCAGGATGCTGTCACCCGGAGCTATACGGGACGTTACGTCCTGTTCCACACCACCCTCGCTGAACGGGTACTGATCCGTCACGTCCGTAAACATCGACACGTCTTGCGTGCAGTGGAACGTAATGCGCGGATAAGAAGAGTATTCCAAGTTCAACGTCAGGACGTTGTTGGTCAGCATTTCTTCGGTGAGGAAGAAGTAGGTCGTGTCGCTGAACTCCGTGGTGCCGTCGGCAGCCAAAGCGCGACGCAGTTCGTTGTTGGCGAACGTCGGGAACACGATAGAGTCGCCGATAGAGGCTTCTACCGTCACTACGCCTTCAGCAGCAGCCTCAGGGATGAGGTCAACGAGCGCGTCGTTGTCAGCGAGGTTGTTGTTGGTCGTACCGTCGAAGAACTTGACGTTGTAGTTAATCGTAGCGAACGTGAGGTCCTCGGGCACCTGGTAGATGTTCCAGAACGACCA
>HF989175.1 GCA_000431275.1 Prevotella sp. CAG:755
ACGAAATAATTGCACTTCTATCTTGAAAGTTCAACGGACGATAACGGCTACTATGCCTTCTCGCTCCCCGACTGCGAAGGCGAATGGATACTCATCTTCGGAACGCGGCGCAAGGAAAAGAGACAAAATTTCCGCCCCACGGTAGACCGCCTCTTATCGCCTGAAAAAAAGCTCTACTCATTTTACGAAACAGAGTTGCTCCCGCTTCGCAAACCGAAAAACTACTTTCACGAGAATGCCCGCCCATTCACCAGTCCAGCGAAAAACCCGTTCGAAATCAACCTGCCCCTCGTCACGGTAAAAGAGAAACAGCCATTCGTCGGTAAGCGGAACTGGGAAATCAGCCGGTCGTTCGTAGGCAAATACTCTCACATACATTATAATATGGACGAAATAGCAGATGCCTACTACGACCGGGGCGAACGTCCCCCGTTCATCGGCACATGGCTGTTCCACAATCCGGTCATCGTTAACGAATACATAAAAGGAAGTCAATTTTATATATACCACAGCCTTGACAAATTTCCGGTTATAGTCACACCAGCATGGAAAAGCAAGAACCAGCAATTCGCATTCAGACATAAGAAAATCGATCAAAAGGCACTCGACGACATGTTAGAGCTTGACATCGCCTATGTGAATAACTCCTTTTCTCTCACGCTCGACGAAATCAGCGAGGTATACGTTTCGCTGGACAACTCGACATTGAATCATAAAAAGTTAGGGTTACCTGATAGTTACAGAAGCATCCAAATCTACATCTATCCGCACTACACTTTCCCGGTCAAAGCAAAAGGACAACGCCGCACCTACTTCAAAGGATTCAACCGGCCGAGCACATTTCGCATGACAAACTACGACATTCTTCCACCCGCACGCGACTATCGCCGCACGCTTTATTGGAACCCCGTCGTGCAGACCGACGAAAACGGAGTGGCTACTGTCGAATTCTGGAACAACTCACGCTGCGAACACATCTATCTCTCCGTCGAAGGCGTAGCGGACGACGGTAGACCCATAGTCCTTCCGTGAAAAACAACAGGCTAAACGTTTTTCAAGCCACAGGCGGACAGGACCGTAAAACACTGCACAAATAGGATTAGGGATATTTCCCGTTCTCGCGATTTATACCTACCTTTGCACCGCAAAATATGGACACTATTTGAAGATGGACTTAGATATTCTGACCGCCGTTTCTCCGATCGACGGGCGCTATCGGGGAAAGACCGAACCGCTCGCCCCCTATTTTTCCGAATACGCTCTGATGAAGTACCGTGTCCGTGTGGAAATCGAATACTTCATCACGCTCTGCGAACTGCCCCTCCCGCAACTCGCAGCATTCGACCATGCCCTCTTCCCTACCCTGCGCAAAATCTATGAGAGCTTTTCGGAAGAAGACGCTAGCCGCGTGAAAGACATTGAAAAAGTGACGAACCACGACGTCAAAGCTATCGAATACTTCATCAAGGAGCGGTTCGACGCAATCGGCGGCTTGGACGCTTTCAAAGAATTCATCCATTTCGGCCTGACGTCGCAAGACATCAACAACACATCATTCCCCCTGATGTTCAAAGACGCACTTGAACGCGTCTACTACCCCCTGCTTCAAGAACTCATCGACCAGCTAAACGCCTACGCCGAAGAGTGGAAAGACATCCCCATGCTGGCCAAAACACATGGCCAGCCCGCCTCGCCCACCCGGCTTGGGAAAGAAATCCGCGTCTTCGCTTATCGTCTCGAACAGCAACGTGACCTGCTCAAAGCCTGCCCCAACACCGCCAAGTTCGGCGGTGCCACAGGCAACTTCAATGCTCATCACGTGGCCTATCCCGGCTATGATTGGAAAACGTTCGGCAACCGTTTTGTCTCAGAGAAGTTGGGACTCGAAAGAGAACAATTCACTACACAAATCAGCAATTACGACAGCCTCGGCGCTGCTTTCGACGCATTGAAACGCATCAATACCATTGTTATCGACCTCGACCGTGATTTCTGGCAATACGTATCGATGGAATACTTCAAACAGAAAATCAAGGCAGGCGAAGTCGGATCAAGCGCAATGCCTCATAAGGTGAACCCCATTGATTTCGAAAACTCCGAAGGCAATCTCGGCATGGCCAATGCCATCTTTGCCCATCTCAGCCAAAAGCTGCCGGTGTCGCGCTTGCAACGCGATTTGACCGACTCAACCGTCATCCGCAACATCGGCGTTCCTCTCGGACACACTATAATTGCATTCGAAAGCACGCTCAAAGGCTTACGCAAACTGCTTCTCCACCAGGAAAGTATTAATGCAGATCTCGACAACTGTTGGGCTGTCGTAGCCGAGGCCATCCAAACCATACTCCGTCGCGAGGCCTACCCACACCCCTACGAAGCCCTGAAAGCATTGACGCGTACCAACCAAGCCATCACACAGGAGAGCATCAGCCATTTTATCGACAGTCTTGACGTTAACGAAGCAATCAAGACAGAGCTCCGCGCCATCACGCCGCACAACTACACGGGCATCTAACCCCATCAAACAAACGGTAAATATAGCCGCGAGGCTACACATAATTCATAACAGACACACAAAATGAACGAAGAGAATTTCGAAAAAGGCGCAAGACGCGACCATGCCACTGGAAACACCAGCCGTGAGGGCTACTGGCAAAACGAGAGAAACAAGCAAAATGATTATAATTCATGGGGTAACAACCATTATAACCGCAGCAACCGTCCCCGGTTCACCAATAACCGCGAACGCGTCGGAGGCAGCGGATATGACGACAGCGGCTACGCCCAAAGGAACTACGACAACGGCTTCAAGCCCCGTGGCTTCCGCCACACAGAACAAGGCGGAAGCCGGACTTTCGAAGGACGCAAGCCCCGCTTCGGAAGTAGCCGTCCCAATTACAACAACGACGAACGCGGTTATCGTCCGCGCCCGTACGACAACAGGAACAGCAATCAAGGACGTCCTTTCCGTCCCCGTTTCAACGCAGTTCCAGGCTATGTGGGCAACCCGGCCCAAACAGAAGGCCAAGACTTCAACCGGCAGGAAGAATCATCCCGGCGCAACTACGGGTATAACAACACGTACAAGCCCCATTACGGCCGCCGCCCCGGCTATGACCCCAATGCCAAGTACAACCTGAAAAAACGCCGCGAATATAAAGAAGAAAATTTCGACCCCAACCAGCCCATCCGTTTGAACAAATACCTGTCGAACGCAGGTATCTGCTCACGTCGCGACGCAGACAAGTATATTGAAGCCGGTGTTGTAACCGTAAACGGCGAAGTCGTCACGGAACTCGGTCGTAAGGTACTACGCTCCGACGAAGTCAAATTTCACGACAAACCGGTAAAGATCGAAAAGAAGGTCTACGTCCTACTGAACAAGCCCAAAGGCTACGTCACAACCAGCGAAGACCCGCAGAACCGCAAGACAGTGATGGACTTAGTGCGTGGCGCATGCCCGGAACGCATCTATCCCGTCGGGAGGCTCGACCGCAACACCACAGGTGTCCTCTTGCTCACCAACGACGGTGAACTGGCCTCGAAACTGACTCATCCGCAGTTCATGAAGAAAAAAATATACCACGTGTTCTGCGACAAGAATGTGACGGCTGCCGACCTCAGGCAGATAGCCGAAGGCATCACCCTTGACGACGGGGAAATCCGCGCCGATGCCATTGAGTACGCCAGTCCGACAGACAAAAAACAAGTCGGCATCGAAATCCACTCCGGACGTAACCGCATCGTCCGCCGCATCTTCGAAAGTCTTGGTTATCACGTAATCAAACTTGACCGTGTCTACTTCGCCGGACTGACCAAAAAGAACGTACAACGCGGCGACTGGCGATACCTCACAGAGAAAGAGGTCAACATGCTCCGCATGGGAGCTTTCGAATAAAGCAAACAAAACGTCAACCTATGCAAACGATAAAACGGACGAAGATTATCGACGTCCTTAAAAGTTCGGAATTCGGAACAACAGTCAACGTGAAAGGCTGGGTTCGTACCCGCCGCGGCAGCAAGTCGGTCAACTTCATTGCACTCAACGACGGCTCCACAATCAAGAATGTGCAAATCGTAGCCGATGTCGAAAAGTTCAGCGAAGAAATTCTGAAACAAATCACGACGGGAGCCTGCCTCAGTGTTGTCGGAACACTTGTAGAAAGCGTAGGCTCCGGGCAGAACTGCGAAATCCAGGCCACGGATATCGAAATTCTCGGCACGTGCGGCTCTGACTATCCTATGCAGAAAAAGGGACAGTCCTTCGAGTTCATGCGCCAACATGCCCACATGCGCCTGCGCACCAACACCTTCGGCGCAGTATTCCGAATCCGCCACAACATGGCTATCGCCATTCACAAATACTTCCACGAACACGGATTCTACTATTTCAACACGCCAATCATCACCGCCAGCGACTGCGAAGGTGCCGGACAGATGTTCCAAGTAACGACAAAGAACCTCTACGACCTGAAAAAAAGCGAAGACGGGAAAATCGATTACAGCGACGACTTCTTCGGCAAGCAGACCTCACTGACCGTCAGCGGACAACTCGAAGGCGAACTTGGTGCCACTGCCCTTGGAGCAATCTATACATTCGGCCCGACATTCCGCGCAGAAAACTCAAATACCCCGCGCCACCTCGCCGAATTTTGGATGATTGAACCCGAAGTCGCATTCAACGACATTACAGACAACATGGACCTCGCGGAAGACTTCATAAAATACTGCGTCCGCTGGGCCTTGGATAATTGTAAAGATGACCTCGACTTCCTCAACAAGATGATTGACAAAACGCTGCTCGACCGGCTACACTTTGTCGTAGAGCACGATTTTGTCCGCCTGTCCTATGGAGAAGGCATCCGCATTCTTGAAGAAGCCATCAAGAACGGCCATAAGTTCGAATTCCCGGTATATTGGGGGGTCGACCTGGCCAGCGAACACGAACGCTACCTCGTCGAAGAGCATTTCAAACGCCCCGTTATCCTCACCGACTATCCGAAGGAAATCAAAGCTTTCTACATGAAGCTCAACGATGACGGCAAGACGGTCCGTGCCATGGACGTACTTTTCCCGCAAATCGGCGAAATCATTGGAGGTTCGGAACGTGAAGAAAACTACGACAAACTCATGTCGCGTATCGAAGAACTACACATCCCGATGAAAGACATGTGGTGGTACCTCGACACCCGTAAATTCGGCACCTGTCCGCACTCGGGATTTGGCCTCGGCTTTGAGCGTCTCATCCTCTTTGTCACGGGCATGCAGAACATACGCGACGTGATACCTTTCCCGCGCACGCCTAAATCAGCCGACTTCTAATCTCAACAAAGTCAGCCATCCTCATAAAACGGCTTCACCGACAGTTTTTTCTGTCAGTGAAGCCGTTTTTGCTGCCACTGCTCCTGTACAGGCTGAAAGCCGCCTTCCGCAAAATCCGACCGCAATTGTTTGGAAACATCGGTTGGAAAGATTAGGGGACATAGTGCGCGAACCCGCAAAAAAGTCCCCAGCTATTTGCCAGACGGAAGAAAATGCGTAATTTTGCACGCCGATTATTATTTACTGGTGCACCGACGCCAGAAACTGCGTGTTAATAGTCTTTCCCGTTTGGCCCGGGAAGACGGTTAGTGAATCGCAAAAATTAGTAGTTAAACAATTAAACAAACAAAGAGTGGACACTTTAAGTTACAAGACCATTTCTGCAAACAAAGCGACGGCAAACAAAGAATGGGTTGTGGTTGATGCCACAGACCAAGTACTCGGCCGCCTTTGCTCGAAAGTCGCCAAACTGCTCCGCGGGAAGTACAAACCCAACTTCACTCCCCATGTGGACTGCGGCGACAATGTGATCATCATCAATGCTGACAAGGTCAAACTGACCGGCAACAAATGGACGGACCGCGTTTACCTCGCATATACGGGTTATCCCGGCGGACAACGCAAGAGCACCCCGGCCAGCATCATGGCAAAACCTAACGGCGCCGACCGCCTGATCCACCGTGTGGTAAAAGGCATGCTGCCCAAGAACCGCTTAGGCGCTCACCTGCTTGGCAACCTCTATGTTTATGCTGGCTCGGAGCACAAGCACGAAGCACAGTCTCCCAAAGCTATTGATATTAACCTGTATAAATAAGGAACGCCATAATGGAAATGATTAACGCATTAGGTCGTCGCAAATGTGCTGTCGCACGCGTTTATATGACCGAAGGTAGTGGTAAGATTACCATTAACAAAAGAGACCTGACGGAATACTTCCCCTCGTCCATCCTCCAATTCGTCGTTAAGCAGCCACTGAACCTCCTTCAGGTGGCCGACAAATATGACATCAAAGTGACGCTCTTCGGCGGCGGTTTCACAGGACAATCACAAGCCATCCGTTTGGCCATTGCCCGTGCACTTGTAAAAGTGAATGCCGACGACAAGAAAGCCCTCCGCGCCAACGGCTTCATGACCCGCGACCCGCGCGCTGTTGAACGTAAGAAACCGGGACGCCCCAAAGCACGCCGTCGCTTCCAGTTCAGCAAACGTTAACATCCTGCCTTTGCTGAAATGGGACAAACGTTTAGCATCTAAACCTGCGAGATTTCTGATGAACTACCCGCAGGCTGGTTGAAAAAACGTCAGAGTTCCAAAAAACTCTCATCAACTCAAAAGAAAGTAAACGAAAATCCAAAGAAATGTCAAGAACTAATTTTGAAACACTGTTAGAGGCCGGCTGCCACTTCGGCCACCTGAAACGCAAATGGAATCCCGCCATGGCTCCCTACATCTTCATGGAGCGCAACGGTATCCATATCATCGACCTGCACAAGACCGTAGCTAAAATCGACGAAGCCGCGGAAGCCTTGAAGCAAGTTGCGAAATCAGGAAAACGCATTTTGTTTGTTGCTACTAAAAAACAGGCGAAAGAAATCGTAGCTGAGAAAGCCACGTCAGTCAACATGCCTTACGTCACGGAACGGTGGCCGGGAGGTATGCTCACTAACTTCCCCACCATCCGCAAGGCTGTCAAGAAAATGGCCAACATCGATAAACTGACAGCCGACGGCACCTACTCAAACCTCTCAAAGCGCGAAGTCCTTCAGATTTCCCGCCAGCGCGCCAAGTTGGAAAAGAACCTCGGTTCCATTGCAGACCTGACACGCCTGCCGGCCGCTTTGTTCGTTGTCGACGTATGCAAGGAACACATCGCCGTCAAAGAAGCAATCCGCTTGGGTATCCCCGTCTTTGGTATCGTGGACACGAATTCCGACCCCTCCAACATTGACTTTGTCATCCCTGCCAACGACGACGCCAACAAGAGCATCGAGGTGATCCTTGACGCTTGCTGCGGCGCTATCGCAGAAGGTCTGGAAGAACGGAAAGCCGAGAAAGTTGATGCTGAAGCAGCAGGCGAAAGCAACAGCGAGAACGCTAAGCCTCGCCGTCGCTCAGCCAAGGCTCGTGCAGAAAAGAGCGAAACGACCAGCGAGGCCACGGAAACAACCGAGGCCTAAGACAAGCAACCCAACCACGACACATAATTGTTACACAATGGCAACTATTGAAGAGATTAAAAAACTGCGCGAAATGACGGGCGCCGGACTTGGCGACTGTAAAAAGGCTCTGATTGAGGCTAATGACAACATGGAAGAAGCCATCGAAATCATCCGTAAGAGAGGCCAAGCCGTAGCCGCCAAACGCTCAGACAGAGAAGCTTCCGAAGGTTGTGTGCTTTGCAAGGTTGACAATGGCTTTGGTGCCATCATCGCCCTCAAATGCGAAACAGACTTCGTAGCCAAAAACGCAGACTTCGTCAAGCTGACGCAAGCCATTCTTGATGAAGCTGTGGCACACAAGTGCAAAACATTGGACGAAGTGAAAGCACTGCCGATGGGAAATGGAACAGTAGCCGACGCTATCACCGACCGCAGCGGTATCACTGGCGAAAAGATGGAGCTCGATGGTTACAGCTTTATCGAAAGCGAAAACATCTCCTGCTATAACCACCAGAACAAGAACTTCCTCTGCACGATGGTCGCCTTGAACAAGGCCGTTGACGAAAAATATGGTCATGCCGTCGCCATGCAGATTGCAGCCATGAACCCGATATCAATCAGCGAAAAGGACGTGCCCGAAGACGTAAGAAAGCGCGAATATGAAATCGCAGCTGACAAAGCCCGTGAAGAAGGCAAGCCCGAAAACATGATTGAACGCATCGCCGAAGGCCGCATGAAAAAGTTCTACAAAGAACAATGCCTGCTCGATCAAGAATTCATCCAGGACAGCAACCTTAGCGTAGCCGCATACCTGAAAGGTGCAGATAAGGAGTGTACGGTGACAGACTTCAAGCGTTTCTCGCTCCGCGCTGAATAATGACAAATCCATACTCACATCATTCAGACAATCCGGTTTTGGAAACCGGATTGTCTGTTTTTTTATTTATACCGCGCACTCCGTTTTCCGATGATATTACATTCTTATGAAATCACGACGGTTGCAAAACCTATTTCTAAATTCTTACGTACATTTGCATACAATTGAAAATCCACACTGCATGGAAAGACAAAGAATTTTAGTCGTTGACGACGAAGAATCACTGTGCGAAATTCTGAAATTTAATTTAGAGAAAGAAGGCTACGAGGTAGAAACAGCATATAGTGCGGAAGAAGCCCTCACCAAACCTTTGGAAAAATACAATCTGCTCATTCTCGACGTCATGATGGGACAAATCAGCGGTTTCCGGCTGGCGCGAATGCTAAAAGAGAAGGAAGAGACTGCTCATATTCCCATCATCTTCTGTACCGCAAAAGACACAGAAGATGACACTGTCACTGGCCTCAACTTAGGAGCGGACGACTATATATCTAAGCCATTCTCATTACGTGAGGTCACGGCAAGGGTACGCAATGTTCTCCGCCGGAACCAGACACGAACACCCCAAAGCGATACGTTGTCATTCGAAACTCTTGTGTTAAACATCAAGCGCAAGTCATGTCAACTTGACGGTGAAGAAATTAACCTGACAAAAAAAGAGTTCGAAATTCTATCTCTCTTCCTTGCCAACAAAGGCATTGTGTTCACACGAGAAGAAATACTGAACAAAGTATGGAAAGGCGAAGTCATCGTGCTTGACCGAACCATTGACGTTAACATCACTCGCCTTCGCCGGAAAATCGGCCGTTATGGCGACAACATCATTACCCGCAACGGCTATGGCTACGGCTTCGATGCGTAGAAATTCCATTCTCCCATTCCACCAGCGGCTCTTCATACTGCTACTCACATTCTCATGGGTAGTCGTAGCCTGCTTCTTGACTTTCCAATACAGCCGAGAAAAACAATTCAAAGTCGAACAGGTCAACACACGCCTGCAAGCAGCCAATGAACAAATCCTTGAGTTGCTGGAAGAACATGTCAGCATCCAAGAAATCAAAAAACGGCACTTCAAACATGTTCCAGATCTAAGGATTACGCTTATCAATACAGCCGGTGACGTCATTTACGACTCCGAAGAGCCCTCCATCGTACACCGTGTGAATCACAACCAGCGCCCCGAAGTCAAACAAGCGCTTTTGACAGGAAGCGGATATACGACGCTGAGGTCTTCAAACAGCACACAAAACGAGTATTTCTACTCTGCAACAAGGTTCGACGACCTGATCATACGTACGGCACTGCCATACAATATGTCGCTCATCAATTTCTTGAAGACCGATCGCACGTTCCTGTGGTTCATGCTCTTCATTACATTATTCCTGAGTATCATAGCATATCTCCTTACCCGGCGATTAGGTCGCAACATCGCCAGACTTCGCGAATTTTCAGTGCGTGCCGGAGCAGGAGAGATAATCACTGCCACTGAGCAGTTCCCTCATGATGAACTGGGAGATATATCCAATCAAATCATCCGCCTTTATTCCAAATTGCAACGGGCGGCAGAAGACCGCGATCGCGAACGGCAAGCTGCCCTATATGAAGCACAAGAAAAAATCAGGATAAAACGAGAACTGACCAACAACATCAACCATGAGCTTAAAACGCCTGTAGCCAGCATCTGCGGGTATATCGAGACTGTTCTGGACAATCCCGAATTGGATGAAAATATCCGCAAAGATTTCCTGAAAAAAAGCTACGCACAAGCTCAAAGGTTATCATCTCTGCTACTAGACGTGACCACGATTTCAAAGTTGGATGAAACCGGTCCTACGTTGAACTTCCAACAAGTCGACATTGCCAAGATCATTAGCGAAATCACCGATAATATGGCCTCACTGCCCAACGGGGACAGAATGAGGGTAAACTGCAATTTCAGTAGCCCAACGTACGTTTTCGGTGATCCGGCTTTGCTTCATTCAGTATTCCAGAACCTCACGAACAATGCTATTGCATATTCAGGCGGAGAAGACATTTTCATCCGCATCACATCAGAAAATGCCAATTTCTACACATTTAGCTTCTCTGACAACGGTTCTGGTGTTGAAGCCAGACACCTTCCGCACCTTTTCGACCGCTTCTATCGCGTAGACAAAGGCCGATCGAGAAAATTGGGAGGAACAGGCCTCGGACTGGCAATAGTCAAGAACGCCATACTCCAACATCACGGAACCATCACAGTCTGCAACGGTATATACGGTGGGCTCCAATTCACGTTCACTCTTCCAAAGCACGAAATAGCCAGTACTGCCCAAGAAAGCAATGTAAAAAAGACATCATTTTTCGTAAGAAAATGAGTAAGGCTAGTTGCTGAATAAAAAAGGAATTGCTAACTTTGCGTCGGATTAAAGAAGAGTAGAAAGCACTGACGTCGAAATTCAGAAATTCATCAAGTATATTCACTTTTTAATTAATAACGTTATGATCAAAGTAGGTATTAACGGTTTCGGTCGTATTGGCCGTTTCGTTTTCCGCGCCGCCCAGAATCGCAGCGACATCCAGATTGTAGGAATCAACGACCTTTGCCCGGTTGATTACTTGGCTTACATGCTTAAGTATGACACGATGCACGGTGCATTCCCCGGCACGATCGAGGCAGACGTAGAAAAGAGCGAACTGATTGTAAACGGCCAGCACATCCGCGTAACGGCTGAACGCAATCCGGCTGACCTGAAATGGAACGAAGTTGGTGCTGAGTACGTAGTTGAATCTACGGGTCTCTTCCTTACAAAAGAGAAAGCCCAGGCTCACATCGAAGCAGGTGCCAAATACGTAGTAATGTCCGCTCCCTCCAAGGATGATACCCCGATGTTTGTATGCGGTGTAAACTTCGACAAATACGTTAAGGGTACGCAGTTCGTATCTAACGCATCCTGCACGACGAACTGCTTGGCTCCTATCGCCAAAGTCCTCAACGACAAGTTCGGTATCACGGACGGTTTGATGACGACGGTTCACTCCACTACGGCTACACAGAAGACTGTTGACGGTCCTTCACTGAAAGACTGGCGCGGTGGCCGTGCTGCCTCCGGTAATATCATCCCCTCTTCGACGGGTGCAGCAAAGGCCGTAGGTAAGGTTATCCCTGAACTGAACGGCAAACTGACGGGTATGTCTATGCGTGTGCCGACCCTCGACGTTTCGGTTGTCGACCTGACGGTTAATCTCGCAAAACCGGCTACCTATGCTGAAATCTGCGCTGCCATGAAGGAAGCCTCTGAGGGCGAACTGAAAGGTGTACTGGGTTACACGGACGAGGCTGTCGTATCTTCTGACTTCCTCGGTGACACCCGCACTTCTATCTTCGACGCTAAGGCTGGTATCGCTCTGACTGATACGTTCGTTAAAGTCGTTTCTTGGTACGACAACGAAATTGGTTACTCGAACAAAGTCCTCGAGCTTATCGCCCATATGGCTAAGGTTAACGGCTAATCCACCGATTATCTATCCCTTATTAACTGCCCGATTGCCAAAAGGTAATCGGGCAGTTTTATTTCGAGGCACCAACAAATTGGGGAAATCTGCTTCACTCCTCCACTTCTCTATTTTTCTTTTCAGAAATAAATTCCGAATTACGTACCTTACTCTCCGCACTTCTCACTCAACAACAACCTTCATAACATTTAGCTTCCACTATACATTAGACTTTTGCTTCAACACGCCAAAGTTCACCTTCGCGCTACCACAAGCACGCTCCCTTTTGCAACACAAACATGTGTCCAACTTCTCGCTGTATCACACAGTACAAGAAGCTGGAATTGAAGCACTAAAATCAACTATGACAATGCCATAAACTTATTCTACGCCTTTTATATGGCAACCCAAAACAATGATATCGGAGCTGACATGCAATCATGTAGCTCCGCATTCATGCGAATATATGAACAAAAAAACAAGAAGCGCGACGACTTTACATTCTCAAAAATCAATACTAAACCGCACGCTAATCTGCCGGCCTGTCAAGTAATTGGGCACAGCGTATTGCGTATTGGTGATGTCAGTCACCCAATAATAAGAGTTGACGTTGTCAATGCCCAACACGTTAAAAGCGTCCACGCCCAACCAGATATTACGGAACATCCGTCCAATTCCGCGCGTAATATGCCGGTCTTCGTTGTTGAGCAAACGGTAGCTCATGCCGATATCCACGCGTTTATAAGCCGGCGCTCGAAATGTCTGCTTCTCACGTCCAGAATGCGGCGGACCGAATGGCAAGCCGTCTGCAAAAGCAGCCTTCAAAGTCATGCGCCAGCGTGTTGTGCCGGGGAAAAAATCTGTAAAATAGAGTGAGAAATTATAACGTTGGTCAGTTGGACGAGGAATCCACCGTCCACCAAGTTTCTCCTTGGTTGTCATCAATGAGAAAGTAATCCACGAATCTGCGCCAGGCACAAACTCCCCAAAAAGTTTGAAGTCGATCCCCGTGGCATATCCCTTGCTCAGATTCTGACCATAATAAACGATGCGGACATTGTCCACGTTATAAGGGATTAAGTTCGACATTGCCTTATAGTAGACCTCAGTTGTAAACCGAAATGGACGACCCAGCATGCGGAAGGTATAATCGCCACCGAGTACGAAGTGAATGGAACGCTGTGACTTAATGTTCTTATTCAATTGTACTGTGGTCACACCGTTCACCGTTGTCGTATCTTTCAATTCCTTATAAAACGGTGCCTGATAGTAGATGCCAGTCGCAAATCGAAACGTCAGATCTTCATTAAACGACGGCAGGTAACCCAATGAGGCTCGTGGTGAGAAAAGTGTCTCTCCATTCCAATCCCAATGGCTAAGCCGGAGACCGTAATTGAGTGTGAAAAGCCCTATGGACGACTTCATACGCCACGTGTCCTGCACATAGGCTTCAAAACGGTTCGACCGCATTTCGTCGTGCGAACGAAGGCTATAAATGAGCATGAGCCTGTCTGGGCTATGAGGCAAAGAGTAACCCATGGAATCACGCATCTCCCATTCACGGGAGTTTTCTCGGATACGTTCAAGTTTCCAGTCAAACCCGGCCTCCAATGTGTGAGCAGTCAGTTTGGTTTTGAACTTCACTCCAAGATCTAACATGCGGGCTTGCAGACGGTTACGCGCATGCTCGAGATAAGTCCCGACTCCCAGCTGGTCCTGAGAAGTCGCCTCATTCAACCAGTATTCTCCCTGAATGTCATACGTTTCCTCTTCTTTCGACGCAAAAGCTGAAGCATTCAGCGTCAGATTTGTCGACTTGTTGAAATGACGCGTCAGCGAAAGTGCCCCGAAATACGTTCTGAACTGATCTTTCTCTTTTCCGTCGAAATAAACGCGGAAAGACTTGGCATCGTTCATCGTTCCGAAGTTCGTCTCTCGATCCTCAGGCTCAAAATTATAATGATTGTCTGATACGTTGCCAATGAAACCGAATTCCCAACGCTGACTGGGACGCCACGACCACACGGTCTGGTAGTCAAGGAAATTAGGTCGGTACTCTCCTGACGTTTCAAGCGAACCGAGCAAGTAGCGGGTCGTTTTGTAGCGCACGGAATTCATCACGCTGAAATGCTCGTTGCCCCAACCGACATAAGCAGAGGCTCCCAAAAAACTGGCTGCCACGTTGGCCTCGAATTGTTCAGGCTTTTTGTAGGTAATGTCAAGCACAGACGACATGCGGTCCCCATAGCGGGCTGCGAACCCACCCGACGAGAAACCGATGCTCTCCACCATATCACTGTTGATGATGCTAAGCCCCTCCTGTTGCCCCGACCGTACAAGCATCGGACGGTAGACCTCGACTCCGTTGAGGTAAACACAGTTCTCGTCAAATGATCCGCCACGCACATTATACTGCGACGAAAGCTCGCTGTGAGTTGAGACACCAGCCTGCGTCGCTATGAGTTCTTCGACCGCATTACCTGTGGTCGACGGCATCTGTTTTGAACCTTCAGGTGTCAGTTTCTGCATCGTGCCTGTCTGTATCCGCTGCCCCTGCACGGTCGCTCCACCAAGCGAGATACCCAACGGCGGCATCCGCACGTCGAGTTTCATCGAATCCGGAGGATTGACCAATGTGCGCTTGCGCGTCTCATAACCGACTAGTGAGAAGATGACAACCACGGTATCCTTGGCCGAGTAACTGAACGAGTATTTACCATTCAGGTTAGTCATGGAACCGGCAGCTTGCCCCTCGATGCGCACGGTAACGAGCTCGATGGGCGCTCCATTATCGTCGAGCACCGTGCCTCGCAGATGACAACGGCGCTGCGCATGCCCGTCCATAACGAACAGGCAAGACAGGATCATAAGCATCAAGGGTAAGAACCGAATTTTCCGAGGCGTCATACCTATTGAACGGTCATTGGGACAAAAAAGTATATCACTTGATGACTTTCTTCGCAGCAGGCAATATACGCGCAATGCCTTGCTCGCGATGGGAGAGCCGCACTTCGACACCGAACCGCCGGTTCAGGTGTTCTGCCAGATGCTCGGCGCAATAGACACTGCGATGACGTCCGCCCGTACATCCGAAACAGAACATCAGGTCGGTGAAACCGCGCTCCAAATACCGGCAGACATGGGCATCGGCCAAACGATAGACACTGTCAAGGAAGGTCAGCACTTCCGCCTCGTCCTCCAAGAACTGAATCACCGGCAAGTCAAGTCCGGTCTGATTTTTATAGGCATCATAACGACCGGGATTGTGCATGCCGCGACAGTCGAACACATAGCCTCCGCCATTCCCACTCTCATCGCCGGGAATACCTCGTTTGTAGCTGAAACTGTACACACGGACAACCAGTTCTCCCGTTTTTTCAGACGGAGTGGCAGACAGAACGGGCGCAGTGCCTGTCTCAACATTCAGTCTGGGGAGATCGACCATGTGCAGCAACACATCTTCAAGATAAGGATACGGACGACATACCCCCTCTGACAACAGTGCCTTCAAGTTGGCTATGGCAGGCGGAATGCTGTCGATAAAATACTTCTTGCGCTCGAAATAACCGCGGAAGCCGTAAGTTCCCAACACCTGCATAACGCGGAAAAGGACGAACAGCCGGAGGCGGATTCGGAACGCGTCTTCATCAACAGGTATCAAGTCTTTCAGCGCACCGATGTACGCAGAAACCATCTCCTCGCGCAGTGATTGTGGATACCGGGCTGAGGCTTGCCACAGGTAAGAAGCCACGTCATACTGCAACGGTCCGCGGCGTCCGCCCTGGAAGTCAATGAAATGAGGGTTATCATCATCGTCCAACATCACATTACGGGCTTGAAAATCACGATAAAGGAATGTGTTTCCACCATCAGCAACGAGATCTGTGGCCAAATGCTGCAAATCGCGTTCCAACCGCATCTCATCATGGTCCACTTCGGTAGCCCGGAGGAAACAGTACTTGAAGTAGTTGAGATCGAACATTGCTGCCGTCTGGTCGAATGTTACCGGAGGGAGGCAGCGTTCGAAATCCAGCCCTTCGGCACCACGCACTTGCAATTCGGGCAAGCGGCAGATGGTGCGCCGGATCAACTCGCGCTCGGCTTCATCGTAATCACCTCCACTTTCACGCCCCCGGCGGAGAGCCTGGTAAAGCGAACGCGCACCGAGATCGGTTTGTAAGTATCGCATCCCGTCGTCCGAAACAGCAAGGATACGGGGCACAGGAAGGCCACGCGCCTCAAAGTGACGACTGAGGTAAACAAAGCAGGCGTTCTCGTCGAACGACTGGCCTATGACGCCGACCACCGTCTGCGGTTCACAACCTTCGGGAGCATAAAACCGGACATATTGACGATTACTCGCCGCGCCAGGCAGACGTTCGGTATTGACAGGTGCGCATCCACACCATTGCCGGTAGAGCTGAAGCAGTGCTTGCATGTGCTTAATCGTTACTTATTCAAATTGGTGCAACCTTGTACAAGGTGCATCAGGTGGACAGCCACGAGACCAGCCGTCTCAGTCCGCAGACGACTGTTGCCCAAACTGACGGGCACGAACCCTAAATCGATGGCCTGCCTCACCTCGTTTATGCTGAAATCGCCTTCGGGCCCCACACAGACCAAGGCGTTTCCGCCACATTGGAGCGCATCAAGCAGAAAAGGCTTCCGAGGTTCCACGACGCCCACATCCGACGGTTCGTAACAATGAGCGATGAACTTCTGTCCGTCGAACGGCCGACGTATAAAGTCGCTGAAACGTTCTGGCGCTTCGAGCGTGGGCAGCCACGCCTTGTGACTCTGCTTCATGGCAGCAATAAGGATTTTTTCGAGACGTTCGGTCTTCACCACCCGCCTTTCAGAAAAGTCGCAAAGCAGGAGCGAAAGGGCGTCGAAACCGATTTCCGTGGCTTTCTCGGCCAGCCATTCGAGCCGGTCGATATTTTTGGTCGGCGCCACAGCCAGGCAAATCTTTCCCGCCCAGCCTTTCTGCGAAGGGAGCGCTTCGTCGACTGTCACGGAACAATGCTTGGCCGAAGCCAACGCCATATGGCAACGGTACAGTCCGCCTCGTCCGTCGGTCACGAGAAGTTCGTCACCTTCTTGCAGGCGCAAGACGCGGACGGCATGAGCGGCCTCTTCGTCGGGAAGCACAGGACTGACGGATATGTCAGGCGCGTAAAAGTAACGTACTTCTTTCATTTGCGACGGTTTATCTCATCACGGATTTGCGAAGCCAATTCGTAGTTTTCATTTTCAACAGCCGTCCGCAACACGTCCTCAAGCAGTTCGAGGCTCAGCACGTTCAGGGGAAACGAAACGACACCGTTGCCCAACTCACGCAGGTATTGGCGCTCGAATAGCTCCGCATTGATATAGATAGGGCAGTGATACGTCAGCGCGACAAGGACTGCGTCGGCGGCACGCGCTATGGTATGCCGCACCACATTATTCTGGCTGAAAAACAAGAAAGCCATAAATTCGCCCCGTTCTATACGGTAAATCAGCACCTCCTCGGCCTGAATGCCGTACAGTCCGGTCACGGAGGCCATCACGTCTGCCACGTCGTGCCCTCCTCCCGTCTGTTCGGGATGAAGCTTGCGCAGCAATGCGTGAGCGTCGGCCATGCCCAGCATGACGGGCAGTTTGCGGATGCCGTCTTTCTCCTCCAAAAGCAAGATATAGATACCACGATACGTGACACCCTTGGAGATTTCCTGTACTGTAAGCTCAATTTTTCTCAACTTTATGCCTGTCTAAACATACGGCTATGCAAAAGTAACAAACTTTTCTGCACAAGGAAAGAATTAAGCGCTGAAAAAAGCCCTCAAAACTCACCAACAGACGTGCCGGCTGACAGAAACAACCATCGCAGTGACAGGACGAACGGAAGCAGTGACCGTTTTTCCTGTCACGGTTTCCTTTCTCCCGCCAGCCGGCAACTTATTTCCTTTGCGGCTTCCGGACTCGCACAACCTCCTGTCCCTCCGCTCGAAACGCCCGGTAAAAGAGGCCTTGCCATGTGCACGGCCGCCCTATCATGACATTTGCATCGCTTTTCATGGCGCCGAAATTGTCCGTGTCACATTTAATTCGTAAGTTTGCTGCGACATTGCAGATAAAGACAGATGCTAAATTTTACAGACTTGGCGCGAAAACGCCGAAGCATACGTAAATTCACACCTGAGAAACTTAGCGAAGAGCAAGTCGTCGAGTTGATGAAGGCAGCATTGTTCGCGCCTTCGTCAAAAGGTCTGCGGGCATGGGAGTTCGTCCTTGTGGACAACGCAGACCTGCTTCACCAGCTTTCCGAGTGCAAACCGAGCGGTGCCGCCATGGTGGCCGAAGCCCCATTGGCCATCGTGGTCGTCGCGGACAAGACAGTCAGCGACATGTGGATTGAGGATGCATCGGTGGCCGCCACGATGCTCCTCCTCCAAGCCGAAGACATGGGGCTGGGCGCCTGCTGGGTGCAGGTGCGCGGCCGCTCGCAGGACGACGGGACGCCATCAGCCACTATCGTCAAAGAACTGCTCAGCCTGCCTGAAGCTTTGGAACCCGTGGCCATCGTCGCAATAGGCCATAAAGGAATGGAACGCAAACCGCAGAACGACGAAAAGCTTCTTTGGGAAAAAGTCCACCTGAACGGATACAACCCCGCAAACGATGCGCAGTGATATGGAAACCATCAGTCTTATCGGATCGGGCAACGCAGCGACGCATATCGGCCACGCATTGGCCAAAGCCGGCCATCGGGTCAACGGAGTGTTCAGCCGCACATTGGCGGCCGCACAGGCTCTGGCCGGAGTGTTGCGCTGTGACGCCACCGACAACCTCGAAGCCCTCCCGGAAGCGGACTGTTACCTCTTCGCCGTGAAAGACGACGCCCTGCCCGGCCTTGCCGCCCGGTGGGGCACGTTGCATCCCGACAGTCTATGCCTGCACACTGCCGGGAGTGTGCCGATGGACATATTCGAAGGGAAAGTGAAAAACTACGGTGTTCTCTACCCCATGCAGACTTTCAGCAAAACGCGGCCGGTGAACTTCCACGACATCCCATGTTTCATCGAAGCCAATAACCCGGAAACGCTCGAGAAGGTGACACAGCTTGCCCGTTCGGTGAGCGATCAGGTCTATGTCCTGTCGTCAGAACGCCGGCGCTGGCTACACGTGGCCGCAGTGTTCGCCTGCAATTTTTCAAACCACTGCTACGACATCGCCGCACGTCTGCTCGAAAAAGAGGGCATACCTTCCGACACGCTGCTTCCGCTCATCGATGAAACCGCAGCCAAAATTCATGAACTCCCGGCACGCAAGGCACAAACGGGTCCGGCTGTCCGCTTCGACCAGAACGTCATCGGCCGCCACGAACAGATGCTGGCCGACTCTCCCGTACTGCGGCAGATATATGAACTGATGAGCCGGCACATTCATCAATATGCCCAAGAAAATGATTGACTACGACCTTACACAAATAAAAGCCATGGCGTTCGATGTGGACGGCGTGCTGAGCGCCAGCACCATTACCCTGCATCCCGGCGGTGAACCGCAGCGCACAGCAAACATCAAGGACGGATATGCACTGCAACTGGCCGTGAAACGCGGACTGCACTTGGCTATCATCACAGGAGGCCGCACAGAAGCCGTCCGGCGCCGCTACGAAGGGCTGGGCATCAAGGACGTTTTTCTCGGCTGCGCCGTCAAAATCGAAACCTACGACGATTGGGTCGCGGACTACGGACTCCGCGACGAAGAAGTGCTCTACATGGGCGACGACATCCCCGACTATGAAGTCATGCGACGCGTGGGCTGCCCCTGCGCCCCAGCTGATGCCGCACCCGAAATCAAATCGCTCGCCCGCTATGTCAGCCAATACAAGGGAGGCTGCGGTTGTGTGCGCGACGTAGTCGAACAAGTGCTCCGCGCACAAGGACAATGGATGTCTGACGCCCATGCATTCGGCTGGTAAGACAACACAAATGCCCTGCCCTTATAGAAAGGCCGGGCACCCTTAACAAACTCATGAACGAAAATGTTTGACAACTTAAAGAAATACAAGATAGTATTGGTAAGCGCTTCGCCACGCCGCAAAGAGCTACTGCAAAACTTGGGACTCACGTTCAAGGTACGCACACTTTTTGGCATCGACGAGCAATACCCCGACACCTTGCGCGGAGAAGACATCCCGCGCTTCATCTCCCGGAAAAAAGCAGAAGCCTACCGTTCGTCCATGGCCGACGATGAACTACTTATTGCTGCCGACACGGTGGTATGCCTCGACGGCCGGACGCTGGGAAAGCCTCACGACGCACAAGAGGCCAAAGCCATGCTGCACAAGTTGTCTGGCCGGTTTCACCAAGTCATCACAGGAGTCACCGTGATGACAAAAGACCAAATGGAAAACTTTGCCGTGACAAGCCAAGTCAAATTCGCCGACCTCACGGACGAGGAAATCGACTATTATGTCGACAACTACTTGCCCTTTGATAAAGCCGGCGCCTACGGTATTCAAGAGTGGATAGGCATGGTCGCGGTCGAAGAGTTGCGCGGCAGTTACTTCAACGTGATGGGCCTCCCCGTACAACGTCTTTATAATGTATTGAAAAAATTCTGACAGCCATGCTGCTGAAATTATACAACAAGAACAACGACCCGCGTGACCTGCAACGTATTGTTGACATCCTGGCCGACGGAGGAATCGTCATCTACCCGACGGACACGATGTACGCCATCGGTTGCCACGCTCTCAAAGAACGGGCCGTTGAGCGCATCTGTAAATTAAAAAACATAGATCCGACGAAAAGCCATCTCTCCATTATTTGCTACGACCTCAGCTCCATCAGCGAGTATGCCCGTATCTCAACACCGGTATTCAAACTGATGAAGCGCAACTTGCCCGGACCGTTCACATTCATCCTGCCCGGTTTGAGCAAACTGCCAAAAATTTTCCGCAATCGCCAAGGACAGGAAGTCGGAATCCGTATGCCGGATCATCCAGTCTTGCGCGAAATAGCTCGCCTGCTTGATGCACCCATCATGACCACGACACTACCCGTTACGGACGACATGGAACCAGAATATGCTACTGACCCCGAACTCATCAACGAAGCATTCGGGAAACAGGTAGATCTCGTCATAGACGGTGGGATAGGATCGCTCGAAGTCTCGACAGTAGTCGACTGCACCGGAGACGAACCTGCCATTCTGCGCCAAGGAAAAGGCGAACTGTACAGCTAAATAATAACTTCAACTTCATACATGGAATTTCTTGTAATCCTATTATTACTTATCATTAACGGTCTATTTGCACTCTACGAAATGGCCTTCGTTTCCGCAAGCAAGGTTCGCCTCGAATCCATGGCGAGCGGAGGCAGCAGGTCGGCGCAAAAACTGCTAGACCAACAGAAAAACCCAGAGAAGACCCTTTCCACCATCCAAATCGGCATCACGCTCGTAGGCATTATTTCGGGTGCATACGGCGGAATTTCAGTAGCCGACGATTTCGTTCCCCTGATACAAGCCTTCCCGGCTTTAGCACCTCACGCCGAACGGTTAGCGATGGCACTCACCATTGTCATCATCACGTTTCTGTCGCTTATCATCGGTGAACTTGTCCCGAAATCGATTGCCCTAAGCCGACCAGAGCGCTGGGCCGTGGCCATGTCTCCTATCATGCGAGTGCTGATGTGGATCGCCTATCCCATCGTATGGATACTAAGTATCACCACACGCCTCGTCAATCACGCCTTGGGCGTCTCAGGGAGCGACGACCGCCCTATTACGCAGGAAGAACTGAAAGTAATCTTACACCAAAGTTCCGAACAAGGCGTTATAGACAAACACGAAACAGAAATGCTGCGCGACGTGTTCCGCTTTTCTGACAAACGTGTCAATGAGCTCATGACTCCGCGCCCTGACGTCGTCGCCCTCGATACAAACGACGACAAAGAAAAAGTCTTGCTCACCATTCAGGAAAACAATTTCAGCAAATATCCCTTGATTGACGACGACAAAGACGAAGTGGTCGGCGTCGTTTCGGTAAAAGACATGATACTGCTGCTGAATAGTAACGAACCTTTCGACTTGAAACGCATCGCTCGCCCAGCTCTTTTCATACCGGAAACTCTCGACGCCAAACGAGTTGTCGAACTTTTCAAAAACAACAAGACAAAGTTCGCCATCATCGTTAATGAATACGGGGGAACAGAAGGCATCATCACCCTGCATGACCTGACAGAAAGTATCTTTGGTGACATTCTCGAAGAAAACGAAGCCGAAGAACACGAAGTCGTTCACCGCAATGACGGTTCACTGCTTGTTGATGCCTCAATGAACCTCGACGACTTCATGGATGAAGTTCACGTTCTCAACTACGAGGACATCGAAGATGAAGGGTTCACCACACTTGGAGGCATGGCCATGTTCTTCATCGGACGTATACCCAAACCGGGCGACACGTTCGACTACCGGCACATCCATTTTGAAGTGATAGACATGGACGGAGAGCGCGTAGACAAACTGCTCGTCACCATCCCAGAAGATTCACAAAATGTTTAAATACTCACTACCATGCGCATCAATAAATCACTTTTGTTCATCGGTGTCTTGGCAACCAGCGTGTCACTGACCTCGTGCGATGACGAAGAACAATATCAGTCGCATCCGCCGATCTTCTCGGACGTTACTTTTAACCAAGCGACCATCTATGCGGGTGAACCTTTCGTGGCTACGGCCGTGCAATCGCGCCAAGCCACATTGGTTGACCGGACGACGTACGCTTGGAGCCTCTCTCAAAATGGCACGTCAGTTGATGCAGAACATCACTACAAAGACCTCGTCATTTATCCATACGCCTCAGAAAATCCGACAGATACGCTGACCATCCAAACACCGGGAACATACACGCTCACGCTTGACGCCAGCTATAACATCTCCGGCCAATCAGACGGCGCCACCTATTCCAACACGTCGCAAGACGGCACTTTCTCCTGCTCCTGCACGGCCTCGTTGTTCGTCTACAAAGTCAAGGTGAACAAACGGTTCACTGTCATCGCCAAGCCTTAATCACCTAAATAATATACCTATGACACACAGCATCACATTTGGCGCACTGCTAAGCCTTAGCCTCGCCATCCCACAGATTTGTCTGGGTCAAGACACATCCGAGCCCTCGTTCCCCGAGGCCGGACAATGCTACACCCTGCAACCTTGTCAAGCCGCCGGCTCTTGCATCCAGGAAGAATCTGACGGTTCTTTGAGCATCGGCCCGCTCGACCCCGCCACGCGCAGCTACTGGGAGTTCATCCCGACCAGCGAACCCAACCGCTACTACATCCGTAACCTGACTACGGGGCACTACATCCAATCGACCCACATCGAACAGAGCGCTCCCATCAACGCCGGCACCGAAGCCGTCGAATTCTACCTCGGGCAAGACAACACTGCCGGCGCCACGACCAACGGCTACTGGTACATGAGCTCCACGGACAACGCCGTGTTCGACCAAGTCAGCGACCAGACCATCGGCCTCAACCGCGGAGGGAACGGAACAACCGTCGTAGCCTACATGTGTGGGTCTGGTCGCGGCAACTCCTATTGGAACATTGTTGAAAGTGAATACCTCTACGAAGTCCACCCGTTCAACAGTTCTGCCCTCTTCAACGAAATAGCTACGGAGTACGACATCGTGAACTCGAAAGGTAACGCACTCACAGCCCCGACAGACGACAGCGCCATCAGCGCTCAACCAATTGACAACGACAGTGATCAGTCGTGGTATTTTGTCGGCACATCGAACGCGGAAAACGGCTATCTCATTGTCTCGACCGACTCCAAGCGCCCCATAGGCGAAAGCAACACCCTCGCGACCGACAGCCTCGGCGGGATCCATTGGTGCGTTTACGAGCAGGCTGTTGATGGTAGTGTTTACTACGTATTCCGACCCTACGAAAACAATGGAGCATTCGGCAACGCGCTGACTGTTGACGGCGACTCCCTTTTCACGTTCAGCCAGCGCCGTAGCAAATATCAATTGGCACTCAAAATTTACAACCTACCCTGCGGTACGACCAGCAACACCTATCTGCGCGAGCTCTCGATGGAAGGCGAAGCTGTCGTAAGACCTATAACTTTCCCGATCGGAACGCTCTCGACCAACGGAAGAACCATCCTCCACACTGTGACTAAGCCATCGACAGTATTCAACATCTTCACAAAAGACAGAGCTGTGCTGGCACGTGGAAAGTCGTTCACACTGCGCACTACTTACTACCCTGTCAACCCCGAAGGCTACGAAATGTTCGCCTACTTCGACTGGAACGGTGACGGCGTCTTTGAGGTAGTCGTTCCCTTCACGCAGGATGGAAATGCATACACCGCTAACGTCGACGTGCCGGCTGACGCAACGGCCAGCAGCACCCGCATGCGTATCCGTCTGACGGACAACGGACAGACCGGTGCCGAAGATGACACGAACGGACAGGTTCAGGATTTCGTAGTCTACACGGTAGAGGCTCCGGAAGCCTACACCGTCACAGCCAAGACCTCGTCTGAATTCCGCGGGACAGTCAGCATTTCGCCTGAAAGCGAGACATACGAACCGGGGACAAGCGTCACAGTCACAGCCACTCCGATTGCCACGATGAACAGGTTTGTCTGCTGGCGCGACGGCAACAACGTAGTCTCGACGGACGACGAATACACGTTCACTGTCGAGCACAACGTTGATCTCACGGCCTATTTCAGACCCAGCTCTCGCGTTGTACCCCTCGGAATCGGCGAGGCCACACAAAACGATGGCATCGATATACAAGTCAGCTACGACAACCGCGAGATTGACGTAACGGCCAACTCCCCAATCAAGTCGGTGAAAGTGTTCGACGCCAAAGGCGCCCTTGTGGCCCAAACGACAGACAACCACGTCTCGCTGAAAAACGCTGCCGTAGGCACATACCTCGTCAACGTCACGACAGACAGCCAGAGTTCAACTGCCAAAATCCAAATCCGCTAACCTTCAGAAACCACAAAACCATGCATACCATCAACCACAAGAAAACCATCGTCATCGGTTGCAGTGCCCTTGCAGCCCTTGCCCTACCGGCACAAGCACAAAATACCAAGCCCAACATTATATATATAATGTGTGACGACATGGGCTACGGAGACCTCGGCTGCTATGGCCAGATGTTCATCTCCACTCCTAACATCGACCGCATGGCTGCCGAAGGCATGCGCTTCACGCAGGCTTATGCCGGAAGCCCCGTCTCGGCTCCTTCGCGCGCCACGTTCATGACCGGACAGCACTCAGGACATACACACGTCCGCGGTAACAAGGAATACTGGCGGAACCGTCCCATGATCCAATACGGCGTCAGCCAGGACTATGATCTCGTCGGCCAGGAACCCTACGACCCTGACCATATCATCCTGCCCGAAATCATGAAGAAGAACGGCTACACCACTGGAATGTTCGGCAAATGGGCCGGCGGCTATGAAGGCTCCGAGTCGACGCCCGACAAGCGCGGCATCGACGAATACTACGGTTTCATCTGCCAGTTCCAGGCTCACGCTTACTACCCCAACTTCCTGAATGAATACAGCCGCTCACGGGGTGACGAAGGTGTACGCCGTGTCGAGCTCACGCAAAACACACAGCACCAGCTGTCTGGCGACGACTACTTCAACCGCAAGGAGTATTCTGCCGACCTCATCCATCAAAAGGCCATGGAATGGCTCGACAAGCAAGACGCAGACCAACCCTTCTTCGGTATCTTCACCTACACCCTTCCGCACGCTGAGCTGATCAATCCCAACGACTCCATTCTCCAAGCCTACGCTGGTTACTTCTGCCAAGAGAAGACGTACGGCGGCGACGCCGGCTCGCGCTATGCCCCCACGGACAACGCGCACGCCCAGTTCGCGGCCATGATCACGCGCCTCGACGCCTATGTCGGCCAGATATTCGCTAAACTAAAAGAGAAAGGCCTCGACGAGAACACAATCGTCATCTTCACCTCAGACAACGGCCCGCACGAGGAAGGCGGTGCCGACCCTGATTTCTTCAACCGCGACGGCCTTTTGCAGGGAAAGAAGCGCAGCACCTACGAAGGCGGCATTCGCGTGCCGTTCATTGTGCGCTGGCCGGGCAAGATCCAAGCCGGCTCCGTATCCGACCATCAGCTCGCCTTCTACGACCTGATGCCCACATTCTGCGACGCAGCCGGCATCACGGGTTTCCCCGACGCTTTCAAGAATCCGGATATTGAAAACGACTACTTCGATGGAATCTCGTTCTATCCCACGCTGATAGGCGAAACTGACAAACAAGAGAAGCACGACTTCCTCTATTGGGAATTCCACGAGACGAACATGCTGGGCGTCCGTATGGGCAACTGGAAACTTGTCGTACAGAACGGCAACTGCCGTCTGTATGACTTGGCCAACGATCTCCACGAAGACAATGACGTTTCGGGAAACAACAGCGCCATCCTAAACCAGATGAAGGCCATCATCCGCGAACAGCATACCGAAAGCGACCTCTTCAAGGTCACGCTCCCGAACTAAACAGGCTGCCTGCCTAAGTCTTCAATGCGCCCTGCCACCGTGCATCCTTACGGCCGGCAGGGCGCTTCATTATATGACCTGCCCACCTTACGTAGCCAAAACACAGGCAGTGCGGCTGAAAATACGGAACGGCTGACAGGAAATCCTGTCAAGGCGACAGTTTTTTCAGTCCGGGTAACAGGAGCTCCGGCACACCGCCGCCAAAGCGACGAACGACAGCCAAGTGGCCAAACCCGCACTGGAACACCGCGTGCGGCCTAACACCCGAGACGACAAACGCCGACCAAACTTCACCACCCCACTTTCCGTCACACACTTCCGGCAACCTGGACGATACAAAAAGCACGGGTTCACTTTTTTTCGTACTACAAGATTCATCATATCACCGGAAAAACGTACTTTTGTCCAAAACGTTAGGCCTATGACTGCTGAAAAACCATTCTTCACCCCCGAAGAACACGCCGAACTGCTCTCCCTTTTCTGCACATTGCGTCAAACCGATGCCGACCTCTTCGCCGGTAAGAACTACCGCCTGCTGCGCGACCGCATCGAGCAGTCTGCCCGGAACGGCGCATTGTCGCGCGACACGTTCGGACTCAACCCCGTCATCACATCGCTGCAAACAGCCATTCTGGCCGCCACCGAGATCGGGATGCGGGGCGACTCCCTGACCGCATGCCTTGTCCAGCCCAGCCTCTCCCCCGACGCCGACCTCGCTCCCGTCGGAGAGACATTCGGCCAGGGTGTAGCGACCGTGCTTCATGGCCTCCGCCGCGTCAGCCAGCTCTACGCCAAGACTCCCAGCATCCAAAGTGACAACTTCCGCAACCTGCTTGTGTCGTTCGCCGAGGACATGCGCGTCGTATTGCTCATCATTGCCAACCGCGTCAACCTCATGCGCCACATCAAGAACAATCCCAACCAGGAAGCCGTCCGCAGCGCCGCCATAGAGGCATCCTACCTTTACGCTCCCTTGGCACACAAACTGGGCCTCTACCAGCTCAAAAGCGAACTTGAAGACCTGTCCCTGAAATATCTTGAACACGATGCGTACTACATGATCAAGGACAAGCTCAACGCCACCAAAGCAACGCGCGACGCCTACATTGAACGGTTCATAGCCCCAATACAGGACATGCTCACACACGCCGGACTGCGTTTTCACATCAAAGGCCGGACTAAAAGCATCCATTCCATCTGGCAAAAGATGAAGAAGCAGCACTGCCCCTTCGAAGGCGTCTATGACCTCTTCGCCATACGCATCATCATCGACGCCCCCCGCGAGAAAGAAAAACAGCAGTGCTGGCAGGCATACAGCCTCATCACAGACCGCTACCAACCCAACCCAAAGCGCCTCCGCGACTGGCTGAGTATCCCTAAGAGCAACGGATACGAAAGCCTGCACATCACGGTGCTCGGCCCTGAGAACAAATGGGTCGAAGTACAGATCCGGACCGAACGCATGGACGAGATAGCCGAACACGGGCTGGCCGCACACTGGCGCTACAAGGGGGTACGCGCCGGCGACAGCTCCGTGGACGAATGGTTGGCCAACATCCGTTCCGCACTCGAAACAGGTGACGACCTCCAACTGATGGACCAGTTCAAGACCGGCCTGACCGAAGACGAGGTTTACGTGTTCACACCGAAGGGCGACCTGCTCAAATTCCCCAAAGGCGCCACTGTGCTCGACTTCGCCTACCACATCCACACAAACGTAGGGAACCGTTGCGTCGGCGGCCGTATTAATGGCCGCAACGTCCCCATGCGCCAGCCCCTCGTCAGCGGCGACACCATCGAAGTGCTGACTTCAAACACGCAGCACCCCAAGCTCGAGTGGACAAAATACGTAGCCACAGGACGCGCCAAGGCAAAAATCCGCCAGTCGGTCAAAGAAGAGCAGGCCAAAGAGGGCCTCATGGCACGCGAACTCCTTGAGCGCAAGCTGAAAAACCGCAAAATAGAATGGGACGAGAGCGCCATCAGCGCATTGGTACGCAAAACGGGATTCAAAGAAGCCAGCGAATTCTACAAATCCCTGGCCGAAGAACGTCTGAACATCAACGAACTTATCGACACCTACGTCGAACTTTACCGTCACGAGAACAACCTGCTCGAACGCCAGGCTGCACGTAGTGCCGAAGAGTTCACGTTCGAAGCCGACAGCCAGCACAGGACGCAAGGTGACGATGACGTCCTCGTCATTGACCAGAACCTCAAAGGAATCGACTTCCAGCTGGCACGCTGTTGCCGGCCAGTCTATGGCGACGACATTTTCGGATTCGTCACAGTCAACGGCGGCATAAAGATACACCGGACCAACTGTCCTAATGCCCAAGCCCTACGCGAACGCTTCGGCTACCGAATCGTCAAGGCACGCTGGGCGGGAAAAGGCAGTAGCCAATATGCCATCACGTTGCACGTAGTCGGACACGATGATTTGGGCATCGTCAACAACATCACGTCAATCATCAGCAAGGAAGCAAACGTCAGCCTCCGCTCCATCAGCATCGACTCAAACGATGGACTTTTCTCGGGCATCCTGACCGTCATGGTGGATGACACCCGAGTCCTGACCGCACTTATCAAGAAACTGCGCACCGTCAAAGGGGTCAAGGCCGTGACGCGCAGCTGACACTTACGCCACGCTCACGCCGCCATGCACTGCTTCGTCGCCGCCTGTCTGTTAGCCTTGTCCGCCGCCCTATTTTGGAGCGGCGGGGCTGTTTGTCATGCAGCGACCATCAAGACCGACTCCATCATTGACAGAGTTTTCACCTACCCCGAGCGTCAGAACCTTCGCCTGTATGCTTTTTCCTCCGAAAGCTACCTGAGATTTCAAATCTCCACCAAGCGGCGCAACTTCATCTGCAAATACATTCCAGGGCTTTTCCCCTTGGAACGCGGCGAGCACCAATACATCGGCGAAGCGCTGCTCCATTCGCAATTCAGCCAACCCGGAATGATCGATCAGAAAGTCGTGGCACTCCACAGTACCCTCCCTCCACTCGACAACCTGACTCCACGCATCACGGACAACGTGAACGTGTCGCTCTACAACGCAACATTGCTCACGGGCCGCATCCTCTCTCCGGTCAATGCCCGAAACCGGAAATTCTATAAGTACCGCCACACCTACGACTACACATCATCGACTGGCGATACGCTCCACCACATCGAAGTGATCCCCCGTTTCCACAACACACAACTTGTACAAGGCTATATCGAAGTACAGAAAAAAACAGGAGGAGTACGGCGGTTCGACTTCACGTCGTACTACGACTTCATCCGCCTGCACGTTGCCGGTCAACTCGGCATGCAAGGAGAAGCATCACTCGTCCCCGAAGAGCTACACTTCACGACGCGCCTCAATCTCGTCGGCAATAAAATCAGGAGCCGCTTCGACGCACAAATCAAATACTTACACATCCAAAGCAAGCCTGACTCCACGACCAATGGCTCGACGACACAAGGTTACGACCTGACCGAGAACAACCGCCTCAAAACCGACACGAGCCACATGCGCACAGACCGCGCATTCTTCGACAGCATCCGCCCCTACCCGCTCCGCGAAACCGAAATAGCCCTCTACGCCGACACCTTGCGTCCGCCTGCCGACACAGTGACAAAGCCCTCCCGACGACGCATTCTCAGCAGCCGAGCCGAAGACTTCCTCTTCGGAAACCACAACATCGACTTCCGAAACAGAGGCTCACTTCGCCTGCCCCCCATCATCACCCCATCGATGTTCCAATGGAGCCACCAGAAAGGCGTCAGCTTGCAAACACGTTTCACGGCCCACATGCCGATAGGAACAGAGAACCATTTGGGTGCTGACATCCGGGTGGGATATACATTCAAGCAACGACAACTTTACTGGCGTGTGCCGCTCACCTTCCTGTTCGCACCGGAACTGAACGCCAAGCTGCACGTCGAAGTCGGCAACGGCAACATCATATATAACAGCGAGCAGGCTGATGCCGTCCGCAAGGCTCTCGAAGGCGTCACACAATATGACAGCCTTCTACATGTATTCGACCAATTCGATTTCCAATACTACAAAGATTTCTACGTACAAGGGAACGCCTACTTCGAGCCACTTGCCGGACTGAACCTCACAGTCGGCATACGCTTCCACGACCGGACGCTGCAAAACTGGAACGCACTGGCCGAAGCCAGCGGCATGGCACAACACATCAGAAGTGTGGCTCCCCACCTCCGCGCCGAATGGACTCCCGGCACCTACTACTACCGCGACCAGCAACGGCGCATTCCGCTCTATTCACATTGGCCCACATTCACCATTGACTACGAACGTGGCATTAAATGGGGTAAATGTGAAACAGAATATGAACGATGGGAGGCCGGTATCTCCTACCAGCTACGCCTGTATGCCCTGCGCAAACTCTACTTCCGGCTGGGTGGCGGCCTCTATACAAACCAGAACTCGGTCTACTTCGTCGACTTCGACAATTTCCGCGACAACAACATGCCTGAGGGCTGGGACGATGAGATGTCAGGGCAGTTCCAACTTCTTGATTCACGTTGGTACAACGAATCGCCATACTATGTCCGTCTCTGCACCGCTTATGAAAGCCCTATGCTCCTGCTCTCGCGTATCAAATACCTGTCCAACTACATCCAGAAAGAGCACGTCTACTGTAACCTGCTGTCCGTCCATGCCCTCCAGCCCTATGCAGAAATCGGCTATGGCCTATCAACACATTTGTTCAACGCCGCAGCCTTTTTCAGCATGGCCAATGGGGCCGGCTTCAGCTTTGGCGCCAAATTCTCCATCTGCCTGTTCAACAATTGGTAAGCAACCCATCTAACGGTGACGGCTGACAGATTCAACAAGTCGGCGACCAGGATTTACGGAACGGCGACTATAATTCTCGCACAGGCAACACAAAACGACAGACTGACCGCCATAAAGCAAGAAACACAGAGCAGAAAAACACAAATGTTTCCGCAGGTCAAAAAAAAGTTGTAAGTTCGCACGTCATGAAAGCACCCTACGACCTCATCACGATTTTAGGCCCTACCGCGTCGGGGAAGACCCGACTGGCCGCCCGACTGGCAGACTCTATCAACGGAGAAATCATCAGTGCAGACAGCCGTCAGGTTTATCGCGGAATGGACATAGGCACAGGTAAAGATCTCTCAGACTACGTCGTCGACGGGCACACAGTTCCCTACCACCTGATAGACATCGCCGAACCCGGCTATAAATATAATGTATTTGAGTTCCAACGCGACTTCCTCGCCGCCTATGAATCCATCAGAAACCGCAAGCGCATCCCCATCCTTTGCGGAGGTACGGGACTCTATCTCGAAAGTGTCTTACGGGGGTTCAAGCTTATCCCCGTCCCGGAGAACCCTGAACTCCGGGCACAATTAAGTACGAAGAGCCTGGCTGAACTCACGGGAATCCTCGCCGGCTACAAGACCCTGCACAACACGACAGACGTAGACACTCCCAAACGGGCCATCCGCGCCATAGAAATCGAAGAATACTACCGTCGGCAACCGATTGAAAGCCGCACATTTCCCCACTTGCGCAGCCTGACGATGGGGGTCAGCATCAGCCGCGAGCAACGGCGAGAAAACATCAGCCGACGCCTCCGCGAACGAATAGCTGAGGGCATGGCCGACGAAGTCCGCAGCCTGCTTCACAACGGACTGACGCCAGAAGATCTCATCTACTATGGACTTGAATACAAATACGTCACCCTGTTCGTCACAGGGAGTATCGATGCCGACACAATGACCAAGCAACTCGAAATAGCCATCCACCAGTTCGCCAAGCGGCAGATGACGTGGTTCAGGGGAATGGAACGTCGCGGCGTCCCCATACAATGGTTAGACTACACACTACCAGAGACAGAAAAAATAAAGAAAATAAAACAGCTGTGGCTAGCAAAGGAAGCCACAAATCCCAAGGAAGAATGAACTCGACACAAAATAAATGGGGCGTGATCTACTGTCCGAAAGAGGGATCGGGCAAGACACACAGACGATGGAACAAGATTCGCCGTTACCTGACGGAACAGGGCGTGGCGTTCGATTTCGTGCAAAGCGAAGGAGCAGGCTCCGTCAAACGACTGGCTGCCATGATGACCGACAACGGTTACCGTACCATTGTCGTCGTAGGCGGCGATGCTGCCCTCTGTGACGCCCTGAACGGCATCATGGAGCGAACGCCACACACCACACAACGACCGGCACTCGGTGTCATACCCAACGGGTTCGGTAATGACTTTGCCCATTATTGGGGCTTCGACGAGGACGACTACAAACAAACTATCGGCTGGCTTCGCCTACGACGTACGCGACGCGTGGATGTCGGCCGGGCCGACATTGAAAACGAGAAGGGACACGAAACGCACTACTTTCTGAATTGCATTAGTGTCGGAGTAGCCGCAGCCATCATGGGAATCCGGCGCAAAACCCATTCATTCCTTGGCTTCAACACGCTTTCATATCTGTGTTCGGCTTTATGGCTCGTTTTTCAGCGTATGACCTACCACATCACGTTCCGCCTGAACAGCGAAGAAAAGACAGCGCATGTCATGAATGCATGTGTGGGGTCGTCAACTGGCTACGGGCAAACGCCCAGCGCCGTCCCCTATAACGGTCAGCTCGACGTCACAACCACGGCCCACCCGAAACTGACACAACTATTTTACGGACTGCAACAACTCTTCGCCGGACGTTTCCTGAAATCAGACAAAGTGGAATCATGGCGGACCAAACACGTGAACTTCGTCGTAACGGACAAAGCTCCCATCGCCATAGACGGGCACAAGCTCCACTACACGGTAAAAAGCATGGATATTGTCCTGCAACCCGAAGCAATTGAATTCCTCATTCCGCAATAAGCCTGAAATGAGGATCCGGCACCTTAAACTAATACCCGGACATCAGCCGATTCTCGAAATCTGGTTTAATTTATCTTCGTCTATCAACTTGATTTTCCGGCCGTCAATGGCAATAATCTTCTCAGCCGCAAAATTAGACAAAGTCCGGATGGCATTCGACGTCGTCATGTTCGACAGACTGGCCAAATCTTCGCGCGACAAGTATATGCTCAGCGTAGACTTGTCCTCTTCCAACCCGTAACAGTCTTTCAGAAACAAAAGGGACTCGGCCAGCCGTCCGCGGATATGTTTCTGCGTCAGATTGACAGTACGCTTGTCCGAAATCCCCAAGTCAATGGCCAATTGACGCACAAAAAAGATGGCCAGCGCGTTGTTGTGCGTCATCGTCTCCTCAACCAAGGGCATCGGAATGAAACACATAACCGAAGCCTCAAAGGCCGCCGCCGCAGTCACATAGGGCTCGCTGGCCAAATAAGCCCGATAGCCAAAATACTCCACCGGCTTTATCACACGGATAATCTGACTGCGGCCGCCGACTCCGTCCCGGTAGATCTTGACCTTACCGGAAAGCAGGCATATCAAAGAATCAGGGCGCTCGCCTTCACGGTAAATCGGTTCGTTCTTTTTGAACGAGCGAACCTCCAAATGCGCGGCAAATGCAGCGCGTTCATGCTCCGTCAAAAGATTCCACAAACCCGAAATACGCGCGATAGCCTCCTCCTTGGATAAGCAGTTCGAAGTTTCCATAAATATGTTATACAACACTGTTTCGGATTACAAAAGTAGACAAACTTTGCGAAACCGCCAAACCGCGAACAAAATCCGGTCAAAACTTTTTGATAGTTTATACCGAATTTATCAACAGACCGTCTATCAAAGTAAACATATTAACTACACAAGAAAAGATTACAGGAGAAAATCTTGACACACTAACTAAACGCTCGAAACCTATTAAAAATAACTCGGTGATACAAACTGGGCGTTTTCTCCGTATTTTTCTCGGAAAAAACTTTTCTATTATTTTTCTTTTCCCTATTTTTGGGAATAAAAACAAGTACAAATAGAAAAACTACATAACCTTAATATCTAGAAGCATGTGCTACCTACGATTCGACAAGACTGAAATGACCAATTTGCAGGACTCTTTGTATAAAGAGATGCTGCTAACAAATGATTTGGGCGCATACTGTTGTACGACGCTGGTAGGATGCAACATCCGCAAGTATCATGGCCTTTTAGTAACGCCGGTACCCAATCTGGACGACGAAAACCACGTTCTCCTCGCTTCGCTCGACGAGACAGTCATCCAGCATGGAGCGGAATTCAACCTCGGAATCCACAAATACCAAGGTGAGAATTTCAGCCCCAAAGGTCATAAATACATCATCGGTTTCGAGTGGGATAAGATTCCGACGACGTACTACCGGATTGGGGGAGTTATTCTCAAAAAGGAGATAGCTTTCCACAACAAAGCGCAACGGCTGTTCATCCGCTACACACTCGAAGAAGCCCACTCACCAACGACCCTCCGCCTGCGGCCTTACTTGGCATTCCGCAGTGTCCGCCAATGGACACACGAAAACGGCGTTGCCGACAAAAGCTATGAAGAGATAGCAAACGGCATCAAAATGAATCTATATGCTGGTTACCCTGACTTGTACATGCAGGTAAACAAGAAAAACACTTTCGTCTACGAGCCAAACTGGTACAAAGGATTGGATTATCCAAAAGAGCGCGAACGCGGATATGACTCCTCCGAGGACTTGCTTGTACCAGGCTATTTCGAGATGCCAATCAAAAAGGGAGAGACCATCATATTCTCAGCCTCGATTGAGGCTGGTGTCCCCGCACAACTTCCTCAACAGATGGAAGACGAAATCAGTAAAGCACCGAAATACGATAGTTTCTACCATTGTCTAGTCAATGCTGCCCACCAATTCGACATAGAAAAGGAAGGAATGCACTATATCTTAGCCGGTTATCCATGGTTTAAGTGCCGTGCACGCGACACGTTCATCTCTCTCCCCGGCTTGACTCTGTCAATCGGCGAGGAAGAACGCTTCGATCAATATATGGCCACGGCAGAAAAGGCTATCAACCAATACATTCACAAGCAGCCCATAGACGTCCAAATCTATGAAATGGAGCAACCCGATACCCTGCTGTGGGCCATCTGGTGCCTTCAACAATACGCGAAAGACACTTCGCGACAGAAATGCTACGAACGCTACGGCCAACTCATAGGCGACATCATCGCGTTCATTCGCGACGGACAACACGCGAACCTGGTTGTACATGAAAATCACCTCTTGTACAGTAATGGCCGCAACACTCCGATCACATGGATGAACTCAACGGCAAACGGCCGTCCAATTATTCCACGCTCAGGATACATTGTAGAATTCAATGC
This sequence comes from Prevotella sp. CAG:755, assembly GCA_000431275.1. Lineage (GTDB taxonomy): Bacteria > Bacteroidota > Bacteroidia > Bacteroidales > Bacteroidaceae > Alloprevotella. The sequence goes on from HF989175.1 coordinate 35,683, forward strand.
ACTTTGGTACAACGCATTACGCTTCTATGCACTACTGCTTACAGAGACTGGCAGCGAAGAGAACCGGCAAAAAGCGCAAGAATATGAGCGTGAAGCCGAAGATGTCAGCCAATCCTTCAAGAAAATTTTCCTGAACGAATACGGCTACCTGCTTGACTATGTGGACGGCCCCATGATGGATTGGAGCGTCCGGCCGAATCAGATTTTTGCCATTGCGCTTGATTTCTCCCCCTTGGACCTCAAAGAGCGCAAAAAAGTGTTGGATATCTGCACCAAAGAACTTGTAACTCCCAAGGGCATCCGCTCCCTCTCGCCGAAAAGCGGCGGATACACCCCCATGTACGTCGGTCCACAAAGCCAGCGCGATCAAGCCTACCATCAAGGAACGGCATGGCCGTGGCTCACCGGTTTCTATTTGGAAGCTTACCTCAGAATATATAAGATGAGCGGTCTTGGTTACATTGAACGCCAACTTATCGGCTTCGAGGAAGAACTGTTCTATCACTGCATCGGCACAATTCCCGAACTGTTTGACGGAAATCCTCCGTTCAGTGGTCGCGGCGCCATATCCTTTGCCATGAACGTAAGCGGCATTTTGAGAGCAATACGACTGTATGAACGGAACAAAATTGAAGACTAACTCAAAGGAGGGAGACAATCTATGAAAGTATTAATGTTTGGTTGGGAGTTTCCCCCACACATCTTAGGAGGTTTGGGCACGGCAAGCTACGGAATCACCAAAGGCTTGTCCGTTCAGCCCGATATGCACATCACATTCTGTCTGCCACGGCCGTGGGGCGATGAGGACACCTCGTTCATGGACATAATCGGCCTAAGCGAAGTGCCAATTGTCTGGAAAGACGTGTCCTACGATTACGTCAAGCAACGCATCGGCGACAAAATGGACCCGCAACTCTATTTCAACTTGCGCGACCACATTTACGCCGACTTCAACTACCGGCTGACAGATGACCTCGGCTGTATCGAGTTTTCAGGCCGTTACCCTGACAATCTGTACGATGAAATCAACAACTATTCCATCGTGGCTGGCGTCGTGGCCCGTCAACAACAATACGACATCATCCACGCCCACGACTGGCTTACTTATCCAGCAGGCATCCATGCCAAGCAAGTGTCAGGAAAACCGATGGTAATCCATGTCCACGCCACGGAGTTCGACCGCAGCCGTGGGAAACCCAACCCCACTGTATACAGCATTGAAAAAGACGGTATGGACCACGCTGACTGCATCATGTGCGTGAGTGAGCTTACACGGCAGACCGTCATCAACCACTATCATCAGGATCCGGCCAAATGCTTCGCCATGCACAATGCCGTATATCCGCTCTCGCCGGACATTCTTGATTTCGTCAACCAAAAGAAACCGTTCAACGATTTCCACGAAAAAGTAGTCACTTTCTTGGGACGAATCACGATGCAGAAAGGTCCCGAATACTTCGTCGAAGCAGCTGCACTCGTTCTGCAACGCACGCACAACATACGCTTCTGCATGGCTGGCTCAGGTGACATGATGAACAGCATGATCGAACTTGTAGCCCGCCGCGGCATCGCCGATCGTTTTCACTTCCCCGGTTTCATGAAAGGGCGACAGGTTTTTGAAGCCTTCCGCGCCAGCAACGTCTACGTCATGCCATCCGTATCCGAGCCGTTTGGTATCTCGCCACTTGAAGCCATGCAGTGTGGTGTCCCGTCTATTATCAGCAAGCAAAGCGGCTGCGCAGAAATCCTCGACAAGTGTATCAAGATCGATTATTGGGACATCTACGCTATGGCCGATGCCATCTACTCGATCTGCACCAACGATTCCCTTTACAACTACCTGCGCGAAGAAGGACGAAACGAAGTGGCACAAATCACTTGGGAAAAAGTCGGCGAGCGCATCTATAATCATTACCAAAAACTTCTCAGCAATAGATAAACACCACAGCTATGAAAACTATCTGTTTATACTTTGAGATACACCAGAACATCCACCTCAAAAGGTACCGGTTCTTCGACATTGGAACAGACCACTACTATTACGACGACTACGAAAACGAACGGTCTATCACAGAGACGGCGGACCACTCTTATGTCCCTGCGCTCAATGCCTTGATAGAGATGGCCAAGAAGCATCCGGGTTATTTCAAATGCGCATTCTCATTATCGGGCAGTGCCATTGAGCTTCTTGAAAACCATTCCCCCCAAGTCATTGAACTGTTGCAGGAACTCAACGAGACGGGATGCGTCGAGTTCTTGGCAGAACCCTACTCACACGGGTTCTCGTCGCTTGCAAACCCTGAATGTTTCAAAGAAGAAGTTTCTCAACTTTGCAAAAAAGTCAAGTCGCTCTTCGGACAAGACCCGAAGATTTTCCGCAACTCATGCCTTATCTACTCCGACGACATCGGCGACCTTGTCGCACAAATGGGCTTCAAGGGAATGCTGGCCGAAGGCGCGCGACATATTCTCGGTTGGAAGAGCCCACATTTTCTCTATAACAGCAACCACAACCCAGACTTAAAACTGCTTCTCCGCGACTACCGCCTGTCGGAAGACATCAGCCTCCGTTTCAATGACTCCAATTGGAGCGAGTATCCTCTCTTCGCCGACACTTATGCAGACTGGATTGCGCACTTGCCCGAGGAAGAACAAATCATTAATATCTTTATGGAGTTATGCGCATTGGGCATCTTCCAGCCCTTGTCGAGCAACATACTCGAGTTCATGAAGGCCCTGCCTGATCAGTTAAAGCAACGCGGCATCATATTCTCGACACCTTCTGAAATATGCGCAAAGATGAAATCTGCCGGACCGCTCGACGTGACCTATCCTACATCGTGGGTCGACGAAGAAAGAGACATCAGCCCATGGCTCGGCAACGACATGCAGAAAGAAGCATTCAACAAGCTTTACAGCATAGCAGACCGCGTAAGGATCTGCAACAACCGCCGCATCAAACAAGACTGGGCCTACCTGCAAGCCTCCAACAACTTGCGATTCATGAGCACCAAGCCTAACAGTTACGGAAGCTACCGGGGCATCTACGATTCCCCGTATGACGCGTTTACCAATTACATGAATATCCTCGGCGACTTCATCACTCGCGTCAACAACCTGTATCCGGCCGACATGGACACCGAAGAGCTCAACGCCTTGCTCACCACCATTAAGAACCAAGACAAAGAGCTGAGCATCAAGGACAAAGAAATCACCAAACTCCGTCAAATGCTCAAACGTTTAGAGAACAGTCCCGAGGAAAAGACTGCCGACTCCACCCCTAAGAAAGCCACAGCCACCAAAGCGGCCGCAAAGAACAAAGGGTAAACTGTCATTTGACAGACCTCATTCCGAAATCCCCGCCCAGACATCCTCCGGACGGGGATTTCGTATTTAAGGCGTTTCAAAGCATCATACCACCAGCACAAAGCCACGTAGCTTTCGCCCCTTACGTTTTTTTTCGCTAACTTTGCCGCGCATGAAAAGATTCACGTTCCTTCTGTTTCTCCTGCTTACCTTAGGGGCAGCAGCACACGCGCAAATTACCTTGGACGACAACAACGTATTCGCCCCATTAGGTGATGACATGAATTCTGGCCGACGTTCTGATGCCGACCTCCAAGGCGATACTGTCAAGAAGACAGACATTCCCGTGGGCTACTACGTCTGGCACATCAGCCCACGTTTCGGCGATGTCGTACCTGCTACGCCTGACACCCTCCCCCACTGGTTCCAGAACGCCAACCTGACCGACGGATACAATGGTACATATAACTTTCTGGGCAATATGGGAGCCCCGCGCATCAGCCGTCTATACTTCGAACGTGACGAACGCATAACACACTCGTCCTTCATTTTCGCAAAACCATACGACTTCTTTTTGAAGAAACCGGAACAGATATTCTTTTTCAACACCAAGTCGCCCGTCACCAACATTACCTACGACAAATGCGGCAACAAAAGCACGGGTGAAGACCGCATCCAAGCCTATTTTGCCGTCAATGTCAACAAGCGTCTCGGCGTCGGCTTCGACCTTGATTACCTATACGGCCGCGGCTACTATGCCAACCAGTCAACAGCCCATTTCGGCGGAACATTATTCGGTTCGTACATCGGCCGCCAATACCAGCTACATGCCTACTACACGGCAAACCACCTGAAAATGCGTGAGAACGGCGGAATCGAGAACGACACATACATCACGAACCCCGAGGCGTTTCCCACACGCTATGGCTCGTCTGACATGCCCACCCGGCTTTCAAAAGTGTGGAACAGGCTCAACGTAAACACACTATACCTCACTCACCGATACAGTCTGGGCTTCGAGCGCAATTATGATGAGGAAGGAAACATCGTCAAGGTTGACCACGAAAAACAAGAAAACCTGCATCAGGACACCAGACAAGCCGACTCTCTCCTTACGCTCAACGACACGACCACGCAACTTGTCCCTGCCGACAGCAGTGCACATCTTTCGCTGGTTTCTTCCCAGAACGAGAGGCAAGACAGCGTGCGCTACCGTACGGAATATATTCCAGTCACTAGCCTCATCCATACGCTCCAAATCGACAAACACGACCGCCGCCTGACCGTCAATGACGATCCAAACAATTTCTTCACAGAGCGTTACCTCCCAGGGGACTCATCTGTAAACAAGACAGACTATTTGCGTATTGCCAACACAGTGGCCATCGAGCTTCACGAAGGCTTCAACTCTTGGGTTAAATCAGGCCTCCGGCTCTACGCCATGCACGAATTTGAGCGTTACACCCTTCCCGACTCCGTGCCAGGCGTCACATGGGCACAGCCCTACGGTTCGCTCGTACTGGCCACTCAAAAATATGTCCGCAACTACTTCACCGTGGGCGCACAGTTGATGAAACGCGAGGGACGCATATTCCATTACGACGTCATAGGAGAACTGACCACCACAGGCAAGCACTGGGGCAACTTTAACGTCGAAGGAAACATCAACTTCAATATCCCACTGTTCAAGGACACACTACGGGTGACGGCTCACGGACGCATCGCCAACGAGCATCCCTCGTTCTATTACGAACACTACCACTCACAATTCGCTTGGTGGGACAACAGTGGCCTCAACGATATCTTCCGTACCCGAGTGGGCGGAGAACTCGTATTCAAGAAGACAAGATTGAGCATCAACGCAGAGACCATACAAAACTACGCCTACTTCTCTGCTTTGAGCACTCCCATAAACACATCAGAAGGCATCAACACCTATCAACACGCAGTCGGCGTGCGCCAAAGCAGCAAAAACATCCAATTGTTCTCCGCCACGCTGAAACAAGATCTGGCCTTCGGCATTTTCCATTGGGACAACGAACTTACCTACCAGGCCAGTTCGGACCAGGACATCCTATCCGTCCCGGCTTTCTCGGCTTACAGCAACCTCTACCTCTCGTTCCGTATCGCCAAAGTCTTAGGAGTTGAGTTCGGGGCAGACGTCCGCTATTTCACTAAATACTATGCCCCCACTTACTCTTCACTGAGCGGCACGTTTGCTACCCAAGACCCAGCAGGGGACAGGGTAAAGATAGGAAACTATCCCATCATCAACCTTTACGCCAACCTACACCTGCAACGATGCCGTCTCTACGTGATGGCTTCACACCTGAACGAAACGTTCATGACGGGCGAATCATTCCTCGTACCGCACTATCCCATCAACCCGATGACCATCAAGTTCGGTATCTCGTGGACTTTCCACAACTAATTGGCTGACAACATGTCACACCATGAACAAGCCTAAATTTTAAAGACAGCGTCATCACACTTAATGCGGACCGCCCATTTCGTGGCAACCTGCCTGAAAAGAAACAGAGGCGATGCTCTCATTTTATTCCGGCAATTCACCCGTTTTTCCAGACTCAGCAGGTACATACATCATTCATTGACATAAGGTCAGGCACTGCCATAAAGCTGCACTTATGCTCTATGAATACCTGACAGGCCATCACTTCAAAGCACTCAACAAGGGAATCTGACAATAAGCTGAAGAAAGAGGAATGAAGCCCCTACGCAAAGCCAGGCTGCATCACATAAGGATTTTCCACAATCAGCAGAACAGCCCATCTCCGGCTGCCAAAAACGTTGTCACCTGTTCGGAACATCAGCTGCTGCGACAGGAATTTCTGTCAATGCAACAGAATTTCCTGTATAACTGACAGTTTTTTCCCGGTACGCTTCATTGTTTCCACACGCATGGACGACTGTACTGTTTCACGGCTCAGCGTGACAACGTGAAGCATGGTTGCGGTCGGCTAGGCGGAAACCGCCATATCACAGAGCCAGCGACTCCGGTTTGCTCCGAAGCCGCTGGCATGTAATACTGTGCGAAGTAAATTTGTCACTGCGTGTCCGCAAAATCGTCTCAACAGTTTTGCAGTCGTTACACCTCGCGAAAAACACTTTGTCTACTGGGCGAATTTACTATAAATCACGGTCAGCTTGATGCCTCCCTCAGAACCACCGACAAGACGGGTGCTGGAAAGGCTCATGTCGTTATTGACTCGCAGCAGTTCCCGTGTAGATGTTCCGAAACTGCTCGTAGTGGTCGTATATACAGCCTGAACCGGAATCAAGACAACTTTGTTCCAATCTGGATTAGCAGCCTCCCACACTGCATATTTTTCTGCGCGCACAGCTTCGCTGTCGCCTGGCTGTACTCCAGCTTCCTTGTCGCGCAAAGTGCGGCAATAGGATACGAGACGGGCGATGTTCGTAAACGAATAAGCGTTCGTTGTCGATGAATAACTTGCCAAGAACGAAGTTATGTCGTCTGGCACCTTCCCTTCCTCGAAGAACCTGAACATCTCACTCTTCCGTACCATCAGAAGTGTCAAAGGCAATGACAGACTGTATTTAGAATTCACCAGGTTGTTACGACGGACGAAATCAATTCGGGCGCTATTGATCGTATCTGTATAATGCGTGCCGGCTACGACATCGCCGATCGGAAGTTCAACCTCAGTGAAAATGCCGGAAGGTGTCTTGATGTACGTGTATTCATCTTGGCCGTCCTGTACAAGAGCACTGAGCCCTTTGTTGTCTACGTGCGTGCTCTGGATGACCTCAGCCGTCGCTCCCATTCGCTGCATACCGTCAACAATCGTATCGCTGCCGTCACTTTGTGTGGTATGATAGCGGAAATAGATGTTGAGAGTCGACACATCCACGTTTATCATGGTTCCGACACCGCCGATGGTCTCGAATGAGAAGCCGGGACATACGTGGCGGATGAACTCATAAGAATCCGTGAAATAGTTCGGGTTGTCATAGTATTTGTTCAGGATTTCCGTGGCATAAGAAGTCGGCAACTTGACGCGGATCTGCTGATAATAACTACTCGAATTAAGTAGGCTGTCCGCTACTGTCAAATCTTTAACCGCAAACGTCAGTTCTTTTTGATAAGGCGACTTCTTGTTCACATACTGCGACGGATCTATGTTCGTGTAATAAATGTCGGACTCTTCCATAACGTTTGCCGTATCAAGTTCCTGGACACGAATTTTCATCGTATTCAACGAATCGCCGTAATACGAACGAATGAAAACGCGGATATCGCATGAATCTGCAATTACTCTCCCGTTTTCCACGATCATTTTCTCCTTTTTCGGAAACGTATAATTATCCATGATATGGAACTGGGCCAGAAACCCGCACGTCGTCAACGTCTGCGTCTCCGGGTCAACTATGCGTCCCAAACGGCAGTCGTTTGTCGTCGCAAGCACCGAGTCCACTACCAAAGAGCGACTGACCACACCGAACGTATCCGAATTGACAGTCATGCCGTCGCCACTGGGCATCACGCCCGTACCGATTGTCGCTGTATCTTCGTCACAAGAGATGCAAACAGCCGTTGGTAAAAGCGCAACGACACCAATGAGCATCGATAGGAACTTACTCTGGAAAGACATACTTCATCTTGAAATAAGGGTGTCTACTTTTGGGATTCCGAAAAAACTTTTTCGTAAAATTCGCCATAGCTTTCCGCCAAGCTGTCAGTACCGGGATATGCCAGAAGCGGGAGGTTGCGCGCTGCAGCAAAATCCATCAAATCCGGACAAGCCCCGTCTTCGGCCTGCACCAAACCGTCAGAAAAAGCGACAGCCAAACGGTTCAACACGTCAGGGCTGGAAAAGTCAACATCCAACCCGCTCAAAAATGCATCATCAACACTGCGGAAAGATAGACAGCGTTTGAAGTCGTCCACCGATAGCGATGAAGGTTTCTCGTTATATGCGGAATAAATCACCTTGGCATTAGCGAATGGCGGATCGTCCTTATATGCGGTCTTTATGTACAATGGAGCAACGGCTGACATCCATCCGAAACAATGAATGACATCGGGACACCACCGGAGTTTCTTTACAGTTTCAAGCACGCCGCGGGCGTAGAATATGGCTCGCTCCACGTTGTCGGGATATTCCTCCCCGTTCTCGTCCACGAGCATCTGGCGTTTGTGGAAATAGTCATCATTGTCTATAAAATAGACCTGCATTCGTGCCGCCTGTATTGACGCGACTTTGATAATAAGCGGATGATCCGTATCGTCGATTATGATGTTCATACCCGACAGCCTGATCACCTCGTGCAGTTGGTTACGGCGTTCGTTTATTCCGCCCCATCGCGGCATAAACGTACGAATCTCACGGCCGCTTTCCTGAATGGCCTGCGGCAGGTAACGTCCTGCACTCGACATCGCACTTTCTGAAACGTAAGGGACTATCTCTTGGGTTATGAATAAAACCTTTTTGACGTTCATGTTTACCGATATAAGTTTCTGTCGAGGCAAAGGTACGAAAAATTCGGCAAACAGACCTTACAAATAGGCGAGGAATGGCGTCAGCCGCGCATCCGGGGACTTTTATGGCTATAATGTTTCCCTATATGGTAAAAAAGCTGTTAATTTGCACGCTGATAGGTATTAGTAATTAGGAGATTGATCCCATGAAAGTTATCACTACTATTTCTGAATTAGACGCAGAACTGTCAGCCTCAAGGGCTGAAAACCGCAGCATTGGCCTCGTGCCAACGATGGGCGCACTCCACGCTGGCCACCTGTCGCTGGTGGAACGCGCAATAGCGGAAAACGACGTCACAGTCGTCAGCATTTTTGTCAATCCTACACAATTCAACGATAAGACAGACCTCGCCAACTACCCTCGTACGTTGGAGGCAGACTGTACCCTGCTCGAAAAAGCCGGCGCGACAATCGCATTCGCCCCATCGGTCGAGACGATGTACCCAGAGCCTGATACCCGGCATTTCAGTTACCCGCCGACCGACACGGTCATGGAAGGAAGCCGCCGGCCAGGCCACTTCAACGGCGTGTGTCAGATTGTGAGCAAATTGTTCATGCTGGTAAAACCGGGCAAGGCCTATTTCGGTGAAAAAGACTTCCAGCAAATCGCCGTAATCAAAGCGATGGTAGCCGACCTCAAATTGCCCGTCGAAATCTGCGCCTGTCCCATCGTCCGCGAAACAAGCGGACTGGCGCTCAGCAGCCGGAACACGCTACTGAGCAAAGCTGAAAAAGAAATTGCAGTCAACATCTCGCGTACACTTAAAGAAAGCATTGATTACGCCAAAAAACACAGCGTAGCCGAAACCCAAGAGTACGTGACCGATTCCCTCAACGCAATCGACGGTCTACGGGTTGAATACTACGAGATTGTGAACGGCGATACTCTGCAAGACATCAATGACTGGAACGACGCACCCTATGTCGTCGGCTGCATCACCGTATTCTGCGGTAGCCGTCCTGTGCGCCTGATCGATAACATCAAATACAAGGGAACATGCTAATCGAAGTCCTAAAGTCCAAAATACACTGTGCCCGAGTAACGGAAGCCAACCTACACTATATGGGCAGCATCACCATCGACGAAGACCTGATGGACGCAGCAGGCCTCATCGCGGGTGAACGCGTATTCATCGTCAACAACAACAACGGTGAACGAATGGATACCTACATCATCAAAGGCGAACGCGGGTCAGGCTGCATCTGCCTGAACGGGGCAGCGGCCCGGAAAGTGCAGGTCGGTGACATTGTCATTATCATGGCTTACGCCACCATGGACTTTGAAGAGGCCAAAAACTTCAAGCCGAAAATCATATTTCCCGACTCAAACACCAACCGCCTTGTATAATGAAAAACTTTCTTGACCTCTGTACACAACGATACTCTGTAAGGAAATACAAGGACACACCTATTCCCCACGAAGTATTGAAGTATATTCAAGCGTGCACACGCTTGGCACCCTCAGCCGTTAACCGCCAGCCGTGGAAGTTCTACTTAATCCGTGAGGCCTCTACACTCAAACAGCTCTATCCATGCTATGACCGCACCTGGTTCCGCGAAGCCCCTATCTGCGTAGTAGCCTGCAAGCTGACTGATGAAGAATGGAAGCGCGAAGCTGACCAAAAGCCCCACGGCGACATCGACGTGGCTATCGCAGTGGAACACCTCTGTCTGGCTGCTGCGGAAAAAGGAATAGGCACATGCTGGGTCTGCAACTTTGACGTCGAACGTTGCCGCAAAGTCCTTGACCTGCCTTACGGCATCATTCCCGTTGCACTCATACCGATGGGCTATTCAGCTGATGAAAGCACCCCAGCAAAAAAGCGAAAGGAAATCTCGGAAACTTGGGAAGAACGCTAAGAATCCGTCAGAAAACCTTCGCGCCAGACCTCAACATCTCCTCCGTGCTTCGCGGAGGATTTTTTTTGGCCGTAACGGTCAACGTGCCGCTCTTTGCAGAACGCTCCAAAGCCTCATAACGTTCCATGCGTCCCCAAAAGCGCTCGAAAGGATCTTGACTGGGAATTCCGCGACTCAACACGACTTCATACTTGCACTCAGGAATCTTATAGTCGCCCACCTTCTCAGGTACTATGTAATAGGCTTGCCACGGCACAGCATAATAGACAGTCCCGTCAAGCCGCACACGCTGCGTGGCACGGCGGACAGGAACACTGCGCACCCGACATCCTTTCACTTTGGGTGATTCTGCTTTTTCAACACGCTGCACCGGATAACGGGAATAGAGTCGGAAAACGACCAGACAACTGTCGCCTACAATTACATCACTGTTCCTGCACTCTGCCCGCACGAAGAAATCCTCGTCCGTCCTATCCTTGGCTTTCACGGCCACAACCATGCAAGCCGCCAGCATCCACAATGTCAACCTTCTCCACATGTACATTGTACAATTAAAGATTTTCGCATTCTGCCAGCCACGACGCTGATGACGCATCGCTCGGCATACGCCAATCGCCACGCGGGCTCAACGAACAGCTGCCCACCTTGGGACCATCGGGCAAGCAACTGCGTTTGAACTGCTGTGAGAAGAAACGACGGAAGAACGTCGTCAGCCATTTCTTGATGCACTCATCGTCATAGGTGCCGGCGAAAGCATGTCGGGCAAGGTAATAGATTTTAGCCGGCCGGAAACCATAACGCAAAAAATAGTAAAGGAAGAAGTCATGAAGCTCATACGGCCCTACGAGGTCTTCTGTCTTTTGTGTGATGTGTCCCTCACTGTCTGCCGGGATAAGTTCAGGACTGATCGGGGTAGCCACGATATCAAGCAACGTAGCACGACTCATTTCGTCCGCCACATTGTTTGCCACCCAAAGCACGAGGTGTTTCACCAGCGTCTTTGGCACAGAGACATTGACACCGTACATGCTCATGTGATCGCCGTTGTAGGTGGCCCAACCTAACGCCAACTCACTCAGATCGCCCGTCCCGACGACAAAGCCCCCCGTCTGGTTGGCCACATCCATGAGGACCTGCGTCCGCTCGCGCGCCTGGCTGTTCTCATAAGTCACATCGTGAACATTAGGATCGTGACCGAGGTCTTCAAAGTGCCGCATACAGGCAGCCTTAATACTGATCTCACGCACCGTCACTCCCAAGCTGCGCATCAGGCTGAGTGCATTGGCATACGTCCGCCCTGTCGTGCCGAAGCCGGGCATCGTGACGCCAACAATGTCACGGCGGTCACGTCCCAAGCGGTCGAAAGCGTACACGCAAACCAAGAGAGCAAGCGTCGAATCCAGCCCTCCGCTGATGCCGACAACGATTGTTTTGGCCTTTGTATGTGCTACACGCTGGGCTAACCCCGTGGCCTGTATGCTCAGGATTTCCTCGCAGCGGGCGTCAAGCTCGTCACCCTCGGGAACAAACGGACGCGGACTGACGGTACGGCTTAACCCTTGCTGCCGCTCTTCGGGAATGCTCACTGGCTCTAACTCCACGACACGATAGGACTGCGACGGGCACGTCAACTGCTTTGAATGGGAAAACGTGGTGTTGTGCCGGCGCTCATAGCGGAGGCTTTCCACGTCAATCTCGCTTACGACGAGTTGGTCGTCGAGTTTGAAACGCTGTCCCTCGGCCATGATACGGCCATTTTCTGCCACGTAGGCTCGCCCGGAGAACACCAAGTCCTGCGTGCTCTCGCCAAAGCCGGCACCGGCATAGACATAGCCCGAGAGGCTACGGGCACTCTGACTGGCCACAAGGCTGCGCGTATAGGCACTCTTACCTACGACCTCATTGCTCGCACTGAGATTGAACACCAATTCTGCGCCTTGAAGGGTCAAGTACGAACTGGGAGGAATGGGCGCCCAAAGATCCTCACAGATCTCGACGCCGAACGTGCAATGTCCGGTGTCAAAAAGGAGGTGTGCTCCCATCGGGACGCTTTGTCCGCAGAAGCGCAATACGGCATCGCCGGTCACGGGCGCTGACGCAAACCAGCGTTGCTCATAGAATTCGTTGTAATCAGGTAAGTAAGTCTTTGGGATGACACCGACTATTTTCCCACGGTGTATGACTACGGCACAGTTGAACAATACGCCGTCCAGACTCAACGGAGCGCCGATGATTGTCACCACGTTCAGCGAATGACTGAATGCCATCAGTTTGAGCAACGCAGCCTCAGCGTCCTCAAGCAGCAACTGCTGGTGAAACAAGTCCTGACAGGTATAGGCTGTCACACACAACTCGGGGAAGCACAATACCTCGACGCCTTGCCCTTCGGCTTGCGCCATCAGGTTCTCAATCTGTTCCGTATTATATTTGCAGTCGGCCACCCGGACATGCGGGACAGCGGCAGCCACTTTAACAAAGCCGTACTTCATACGCTCTTTGGTCTTCTGATTGTTTTTATTCCGCCACAAAGTTACGTTTTTTTCGCCACTGCCACAAACCTCTTGACGGCAAGGCTTTACGGAATGAGATTCCGCATGAACAGTCAGTGCGACAGAAAATACTGCCGCGGCGATAGTATTTTCTGTCAGCCGTCCGAAAATCCCGGCTCGCGCATCCAGACTACTTGACCAGGCACACCGTCATTTTATCAGGTACGGCGGCAACCGGGAATACGTCGCGGAAAAACCTGCGGCTTTTCCGTACGCATTCCGCTCGTTTGCACTATCTTTCCATAAGACAAGGCCGCACTCGGGAATACGTCGCGGAAAAACCTGCGGCTTTTCCGTACGCATTCCGCTCGTTTGCACTATCTTTGTCCCGTAACATCATAAATTTCCACACTATGAAAGGAATTGTCTTAGCCGGCGGCAGCGGAACCCGCCTCTATCCCATCACCAAAGGAATCAGCAAACAGCTCATCCCCATCTTCGACAAACCGATGGTCTACTACCCCATCTCTGTCCTGATGCTTGCCGGCATCCGCGACATCCTCATCATCTCGACGCCACAGGACCTTCCGGGCTTCAAACGCTTGCTTGGCGACGGTTCGGACTACGGCGTCAGCTTTTCTTATGCCGAACAGCCGTCGCCCGACGGGTTGGCGCAGGCATTCATCATCGGCGAGGATTTCATTGGCAACGATTGCGTATGCCTCGTCTTGGGCGACAACATTTTCCATGGCAACGGACTAAGCCGGATGCTCCAACAATCGGTAACCGATGCCGAAGAAAACGGGAAAGCCACTGTTTTCGGCTATCGCGTCAACGACCCCGAACGCTACGGCGTTGTGGAATATGATGCAGAAGGGAACTGCGTCAGCATAGAGGAGAAACCTGAACACCCAAAGTCGAACTACGCCGTCGTGGGGCTTTACTTCTATCCGAACAAAGTGGTGGAAGTGGCCAAAAACATACGTCCTTCGGCACGGGGAGAGCTGGAAATCACGTCGGTCAACCAACAATTCCTTGCCGATGGCGAACTAAAGGTACAGACCTTGGGCCGCGGTTTCGCCTGGCTGGACACAGGCACACACGACAGCCTCAGCGAAGCGTCGACCTTTATCGAAGTCATCGAAAAACGCACTGGGCTGAAAGTGGCCTGCCTCGAAGGAATCGCCCTCGAACAAGGCTGGATCGGCCCGGACAGACTGCGCAAAGTGGCGCAGCCCATGCAGAAAAACGATTACGGGCAATATCTGCTCAAACTAGCCGACGAGGCTGACAGCATGAAAGCATGAAACGGACAGAGCTGCTGCCACGGAGGGCAGTCTGGCTTTCCATGTGCCTGTTTCTGGCCTCGGCCTGCACTTTGCAAGCGCAGGAGTGGCCCGAAGTACCCGCCCGTTTTGTCAGGGTGACATCGATGTCCAACGTGGCGCGTGCCGGCTTCTACGCCATCGGAGCAAGCGATACTGACGGTCACTACCTGATGCGCCAGACGCCCGCCGTCAATTACGACGGCAAGCAGACCGTGGCTGCCGCCGGCGAGCAGCGCGACGCCTATTCCCTGTCAACATCAGACAACTTCTGGCTGATAGAGCCAGACGGGACAGACTGGACCATCAAGGGAGAGAAAGGCTATCTCATCCCTGAGGGTAACAACAATTTCACACTAAGCAGCCGGCCGGAAACCTGGCGGTTCGCTGAAAATGGAAACGGTACATTCACACTTACGGCGACCGGCTCGCCAAACCAGCGCGTCAGCGTCACAGACAGGTCCGGCACGCACTACTTCGGTCGATTCAGCAACACCGACTCACGGACCAAAATTTACCTCTACCGCCTGGAAACGGAACATGCACAACTGCCTGCTGACCAAACGTGCGTCGCGCTTTGCGCGGCGACCGAAAATGGCTTCACGGCCGTAGCGGAAGACCTCGCCACCATGAACGATGTAAGCCGCTTCCGCTTGGCCAACGACACATTGACGCCCGATGGAGATTTTGCCAGGTGGACTGTGCAACACGAAAGCGACGGCAAGTTTCGTCTTTCGCGAAAAGACGGATTACGGCTCGGTGTTGTCGACAGGAAACTTGCACTCCTCGGCGCATCGGAAGACGCTGCCACTTTGTGGTGCATAGCAGACGGACTCATCACCACAGCCGGCACGGCATCAGAACCGCTGGTACTATGCGCCGACAACAGTAACGGGCAATCTGCGCCGGCATTACGCAGCTCCGGGGAATTTCAGGAAAGTGGCTCCGCCACAATGCTGTTTCGCACCGTGGGTAATGAAGCCCAGTACCACACCGACGCACAAGGCACGGCCGTCCTTACAGGCGCATGGAGTGCCGCCGCACTGGAATCACTGCCCCTCGCCGGACTCACAGCGCTCGACCTCTCACACATATCCCTTCCCCGCACGGCCGCCACGCTGTTACCGGAAAATCCGAACACATTAATTTATATACGACACGACGAGACGGGATTTGTTCCGACTGAATGGAAAAACGTCATTGCCACCGAAGGGGAGACGGGAACAGCCTTGACACATATTTCTCTGACAGATCGTGTCCCGTTCCATACGCCCCACCCTTTCATAGCGGCGCAAGGCATCACCTACAGCCGTGAGGCATTCACAGACGGAGGATGGGAAACGCTCTGCCTACCGTTTGACGTAAGCAGGCTGCCTGACGGCTTCATCTTCGAAGAGGCCGAAAACTTCAACGGGGATGAAATCACATTTTCCCCGACAGACGAAATAGTAGCCAACTCGCCCGTCATATTTATCAGTGCGACAGAAAATCTCAGTACAGGAAACGCCACGCTTAACATTCAGGCAAACGATGTATGCGTAGACACGCAGAAAAAGCCTTCGGCATCACCCTTACGCGGAAACTACATAAACTTCACAGTAGACTCGCTCATAGGTTCCTGCTACCTGCTGAATGAAAGTGGGACTGCTTTCGTCATGGCCGATGCGTCGAGCGCCCTGGCTCCTTTCCGGGCATACTTGTTTGACAACCACTCCGGCACAACGGTCAGGGTCTTTCACTCACCAGCAACAGCCACTGGCCCCGTCATAAGAACAGACAGGAAAAACTGGATATACGGTATCGACGGCCGCCACTACCCCGAAAATTACAAAGAGAAGGGGAAAATCCTCATCTACAACAAGAAGAAGGTTATCCGATGATTCAGACGATACAACCACTGCAAAAACACGCAGAATATAGAGGCCACGCATGACAGCGTAACATTCAAGATTTCCTGCACAGTTCCATCCGCTAATGCAAGAACCGGGAATAAGTCAAACGCCTTATTCCCTGTTCTTGCATATAACAGTATGCTTTCTGCAAAGTAGTGCTGGATTATTCCTGGAAGCGACGGGCCGCCCGGAGCAGGTGGCGAACGGCACTGATTAGTTCTTGCGTTTCCTGTAAAGTACTGAGATACAGAAGAGCCACCTTGATATTGCTGTCCTCACGCTGGATGCGGTCCTGCTGCTGGTGGCGCAATTGAGACAAACGGGCTTTCAAGGCGTTCCCTTCAACAAGGATGCGGTCAGCGTCGGAAAAGTCGCCGGTCCGGATAGCCTTGGCCGCCTCGTTGAAAAGGGTGATCACATCATCACAAAGAGGCCGCAATTCATCTGCATACGCCTGGGGCATCGGCGCAAAGTTGTTGTCGACATGCTCTACGCAAGGCTCTATCATACGTTTGAGGCAATAGATGATTTGCGTAGCGCTGTTACACCCCAAATGGAACCATGTGTTCTTCTCCACAGCCTGCAAGTAATCAATCTTGCGCATACCGATAATTTCTTTACGGCGATAGCGCTTCCACATGTTCTTCTCATCATCGACAGCTTCGGCTGCATGACGCAGGGTCTTTATGTCATCGTTGAGGAGTCCGTTGACCACGCTGCCATATTGCTCACCGGCAAACGCGGCCATGGCAGACTGCGTAGTGCGCACGTGCTCCGTAAGCAACTGCCAAGTCTCAGCTTTGTCGTGACTGCGCACAAGTTTGCGGAAAAGGATATCCACGCTCTCTTCTTCCTGTTTCTTCTTAAACTTACGGTTATTGTTCACCAACGCAAAGACAACAATCGCCATCACAGCAGTCATTGCAATCACTCCACCAAAGTAGTTGAGCATACTAAACGTGAAGCTGACAATAAAAGCAGCACCAGCCGTGATGAACCAACCGCCGATCACAGTGATCACCCCTGTGATACGATAAACTGCCGTTTCGCGGCCCCATGCCCGGTCGGCAAGAGAAGAACCCATGGCCACCATGAAGGCCACGTATGTGGTAGAGAGAGGAAGTTGCAACGACGTGCCCACAACAATGAGCAGGCCACCAAGGACGAGGTTCACAGAAGCACGCACAAGGTCAAAAGCAACGCCTTCTGGCAGAACGGCTTCTTCCATATTAAAACGACTGTTCACCCAATTTTTGACGCGACGCGGAATGCATCTGTCGACAACCGACGTAGCGGCCAAGACATTGCGCACGGTGCGCCGGGCGATGCGCGAAGAGCTGAACACTTCGTCACCTTCATCCTGACGGGCCAAATTAACCGACGTCTCTATCACCTTATGCGCCTTCTTGGAGCGGAAGATAGCTATCGTCATGATAAGACCAGCGGCAATCAAGAACCACGGGCTAGTCGTTGACGGAAGAAGCAATGCGCTCATCATGTACGTCGAAGAATTACCACTGCCCGAAGCGACATAGTCCTCGTATGA
The DNA here is from genome assembly GCA_000431275.1 of Prevotella sp. CAG:755. Classification (GTDB taxonomy): domain Bacteria; phylum Bacteroidota; class Bacteroidia; order Bacteroidales; family Bacteroidaceae; genus Alloprevotella. The sequence continues at coordinate 53,622 of HF989175.1, forward strand.
TTCAAGTCCAGCCAAAGGCACACCGATAAAGTTGACAAGGTCATTTCCGGCAAAAGCCATAGCTAGCGCAAACGTGCCAAAAAGGACGATAATCTTGAAAATGTTCACGCGGAACAGATGCAGCAATTCCATCAAGACGGTGAAAACGACAAAGCAGGCCAAAAGAATGAACATTTCGTTATTTCCTATCCACTCCGTAACGACGGGCGTCATGAATCGGGCTTTACCGATGCCGCTCACGAGCAGGAAGTAGATGATAGACGTAATGGACAGACCTCCGAACAAAGCGATAGTCCAACGTAAATGACGCTTGTAGTTAAACGTGAATATCACACGAGAAATCCACATGACGATGTAGCCGAACACGAAAGCAATGGCAACCGAAAGGAAAATGCCAAGAATAACGGACAGAGCTTTGTCGGTATTTATCAGTTCTGCATACGTATGCCCGCCTTCAACGAGCTTCACCATGGCCAAAGCCGTACTACCGCCCAAGAGTCCGAACACCATGGAAACAGTAGTCGAAGTCGGCATTCCGAGCATATTAAAAATATCGAGCAGGACGACATCCGTAGCCGCGACGGCTAAAAAGATGCACATAACCTGCTCGAAACTGTACATGGCCGGATTTAGAATACCATGACGGGCAATATCCATCATGCCGCTGCTTGTGGCAGCTCCGACGAAAATGCCCACTGCTGCAACAATCAGAATGGTTCGGAATTTGGCAGCTCTTGCACCCACTGCGGGACTTAGGAAATTCACGGCGTCATTAGCGACACCTACAAAAAGGTCAAATGTGGCAAGCACTAAAAGGAATCCCAAGATTCCCATGTAAATAAAATCCATAATAGATTCCTTTTAACAATTTTGTTGCAAAGATACAACAAAAAACTGAGAATGAGGGCAGAATGATGAAAAATCTGTGAGAATGAGCGGATTAATTGATTTAGTTGGATTTCTTGTGAAGACAACAGATGCCACAAAAAAGTCAGTTGAAGCAAGAGTTTCGTTACTATCCCGTTACTCTTTTCGCTGGCGAGGAGGTCTGAAAAGCCCGTGAGGAAATGGCTGTAAACTATCGAGATACAGCGTTTCGGGAGGCAAAAATAGAGTAATATCTGATACAGCCTGCGGGAAAAGGACAAAAAAGACGTGAAGCGGATGCGATTGCGCCGATGTGCTGCGGTTTGCTTACAGCCTTTCAGCTCTACAGGAACTAATTTTGCAAACAAACAAAAAAAGTAGAGTATGATGAGCAGAAGTACTTTCAGGGTGTTGTTCTACCTCAAGCGCAATGCGCCGAAAAAGAACGGAATGATTCCCGTGATGTGCCGCATCACGGTGAATGGAAAGGTATCACAGTTCAGCAGCAAGCTGGACGTGGAGGAGAAAATGTGGAACGTGGAGTTGGGCAAGCTGACAGGCCGCAGCCTCGTGGCACAGGAGGGCAACCGTATGCTGGACAAGATACGGCTTGGCATCAACAAGGCGTATCAGGAAGTGTGCGACACCGACGGATATGTCACGGCGGAGAAGGTGCGCAACGCCTACCTTGGTCTGGGACAGAACCACAAGACCCTGCTGGCCGTGTTCAAGCAGCACAACGAGGACTATGCGAAGCAGGTGGGCAAGATGAAGAGCGAGCGCAGCTACTGGAAATACTGCGTGGTATATAACCACCTGTCGGAGTTCATCAAGCAACGCTACAAGATGAGCGACATCGCCCTGCGTGAGCTGACACCCGCCTTCATCACCGATTTCGAGCTGTTTCTCCGCACGGAGAAGAACCACTGCACCAACACCGTGTGGTCGTACATGATGCCCTTCCGCAGCATCATCTTCACCGCCATCAACAACGGCTGGCTGGCGCGTGACCCTTTCTATGCCTACCACATCACGAAGGAAGAGACCAAGCGTGGCTTCCTGACCAAGGAGGAGATTACGGCACTCATCAACGGCACATTCAAGAAGAAAAGCTATGAACTCATCCGGGACCTCTTCATCTTCTGCTGCTTCACGGGACTGAGCTGGCGGGACATGTACAACTTGACGGAAGAGAACCTGCAGACCTCCTTCGACGGCCACCTGTGGATAAAGACCAACCGCCAGAAGACCGGCGTGGAGTCGAACATCCGTCTGCTTGACGTGCCCAAGCACATCATCGAGAAGTACAGCGGCATGGCGGAGAACGGACGGCTGCTACCCGTCCCCTGCTATCCCCATTGCCGATACGGTATCAAGGTTGTTGCCAAGCAATGCGGCATCAACAAGAACGTCACCTGGCACCAGAGCCGCCACTCGTATGCCACCACCATCTGCCTCTCCAACGGTGTGCCGATTGAGACCCTGTCGAAGATGATGGGCCATACCAGCATCCGCAGCACGCAGATTTATGCGAAGATTACCGCCGAGAAGGTAAGCAACGACATGGAACGCCTGTCCAAGCAGATAGAGTCCATGGAGCAGTTCATTTGTCAGACCATCTAACACGGAACGCCATGAGAAGAACTATCAGAATAGACGAGCACGGCCACGTGCGCATGGAGGGCAACCCGCAGGAAGAAGTATGGATGACCCTCGCCGAGATAGCCGACCTGTTCAACCTCCCTGCCGCCACCGTAGGCAGGGAGATAAAGGCCATCCGCAAGACGGGTGTGTTGGTGGACTATGAGGCGTGCAAGTATATCCGCAAGGCGGACGGCTGTTCCGTGGACATCTACCACTGGGACATCATCGTCGCCTTGGCCTATCGGATAAACACTTTCTATGCCCACGCCTTCCGCAAGTGGCTGAAAGAAACGGCGACGAAAGAAAAGGATAAAGAAACACACCAAGCCATCATCATTCCCCTGTGGACTTTCGGGAATAACTGAAAGGACAGACAGAAACAACAAACGAAAAAGACGGACGGACAATCCCACTCATCAGGGTTGCCCGTCCGTCTTTTTTGTTCCAATACATGCTTATACATCCGCCTTGCGGTAGTTCGTCTCCAACAGCCGTTGTATGTCATACTCCCTGTAGAGAGCCTTGCCGCCAAGCAGGATGAACGGCAGCACACGGTTGTTGCGCAGGTTCTGCAAGGTGCGGCGACTCACCTTCAAAACTTCCGCCACCTCCTTATCCGTCAGGTAACGGTCACCGTTCAGCGGAGGAGTATATTCCTGCAGGAAGCGGTTTATCTTGCGATGGCTGTTTTTCAGCGAGAGGAGCATGTCCGCCACCTGCCCCTGCTCCAGCGTGAGAATCTCCTGCTTCATAGGCTGCCCTCCTTGTAGCCTGTGACGAGGCTTGCCACGTCCTCCCTGCGGTAATAAAACTTCTTGCCTATCTGCGAGCAGGCAATCAATCCTTTGTCCCGCATCGTCTGCAAGGTTCTCGGACTGAGGCGTAGCAGCCGGCATACCTCCTCGTTGTCCATCCACTTCGCCATGCGCCTGTCCTTCTCACGACCGCACAGGCGGTTCACTTTTTCCGTCAGCGACGAGACATTCACCATCAGTGCCTCGAACGCCTTTCTTTCAATAATTACTACTTCCATGATTCTGAGTATTGCTGTGATTGTCAGTGCAAAGTTACGCTGCGGTCTCCTAAAACCGCTCATTTTCAGCGCAGGTGGCAGCATCTGGAACCGAAAGATGTGCCATCCAAAGCCAGTTGCAAGAAAATCTTCTATGAGTCATCTATGAGTCATAAGTTTGCACTTTCCATACCCTGTAATTTTGCAGCAGAAACAAGAAAAACAGTATTGATTATGAACGTAATAATGATAGAAAGTGCCGCCTTTCAGGAACTGGTCGGACACATCGAGAAGATAGCGGAGCACATCCGCAAGTATGAGGACAGACAGCCCGTGCAGCCACAGGAACGGTGGTTGACCAGCAAGGAGGTGACCGCCATGCTCGGCATCAGCCTGCGCACCCTGCAACGCTATCGTGACGAGGGGCGCATCCCCTTCTCGCTGATGGGGCGCACCTGCCGCTACCGTCTCACGGACGTGGAGCGCATGATGAAGGAATGCTCCATGAGTGGCAATGCAGAGCGCATCGGCGAACTGCACAGACAGTATATGGTAAGGACAGGCAAGAAAACATAAACGGAAAAGAAGATGGATACCTACAAGATAGAGCGGCTGTTCCACCTCCTCATGGAGCGGCTCGACAGACACGAGAAGATACTCGACGACCTGCTATACCGCAGCCAGCGACAGTCGGCAGGTCTGGAGGAAGGTACGGAGTGCAAGCTGTACAACGGCGAACGCCTCTACGACAATCAGGATCTCTGCCTGATGCTACAGGTGAGCAAGCGGTCACTGCAACGCTACCGTACACTGGGCATCCTGCCCTATCTCATGCTCCGGCAGAAGACCTACTACAAGGAGTCGGACGTGGAGAAATTCCTCGCGGAGCATATCGACTGTTTCCAGAAAGAGAAGATGGCGGACTACAAGGCCCGCATCCGATAACAATCAATGTTTCACAATTAAAAGTCAATCAAGATGGCAAAGAAAAAAGACGAGAAAGACGTGCTGATAGTCCGTGACGAGAAGACGGGCGAAATCAGCGTGGTGGCCGGATTACAGGCGGACGGCATCCCCAGACGCACACCGCCAAAGATGGAGAACGCACAGGATTTTCTGCAGTTCGACAAGAACGGCGACGTGCTCGACAATTTTTTCCGCAACTTCTTCCGGCAGTGCAAGGAACCCAGCCGCTTCGGCTTCTACCGCATCGCGGCAGACCAGGCGGAGAACCTGCTCGGCGTGATGAAGGAACTGCTGAAAGACCCAGTGGCCAATGCCGAACTGCTCGCGCCCCACAAGGTGGACACCTCTGCCTACGAAAAACAGGTGGCGCAGGAGCAGAAGGCGCAGGAAGATAAGAAGCAGGAACAGAGTCAGACAAACAATGTAGAACCCCAAAAACAAGAGAACATGGAACAAAAACAGGAAAACGTGCAGCAGAACGCACCAGAGAACAAACAAGAGAACAAGCAAAGGCAAGGTTACCAGCCCATTGACGAAAGCCGCATCGACTGGCAGGCTTTGGAAAAGAACTGGGGCGTGAAGCGTGAGGAGCTGGAGCAGTCCGGCGACCTGCAGAAGATGCTCAACTACGGCAAGTCCGACCTCGTGCGTGTCACGCCCAACTTCGGAGGAGAGTCGTTCAGCCTCGATGCCCGCCTCTCCTTCCGCAAGGACGACGACGGCAACGTGCGTCTCGTTCCCCACTTCATCCGCAAGGAGCAGAAGCTCGACGAGTACAAGGGTCACAAGTTCACCCCGGAGGAGAAGAAAGCCCTGAAGGAGACAGGCAACCTCGGCAGAATCGTGGACTTGGTGGACAAGGCCACAGGTGAGATAACCCCCTCCTTCATCAGCATCGACCGCAAGACCAATGAGATTACCGATATGCCCGCCGCTCGCATCCGCATCCCCGAACGCATCGGCAAGACGGAGATCACCCCACAGGAGCGAGAGATGCTCCGTGCCGGACTGCCCGTCAAGGACAAGCTCATCGAGCGTAACGACGGCCGCAAGTTCGTCACCACCCTGCAGGTGAACGTGGAGCAGCGAGGCGTGGAGTTCGTGCCCGGCACAGGCAAGTCGCCCCGTACCGTGGAGGAGCAGAGCAACAAGGAATCCCAAAAGGTGGAACAGTCAGCACCGCAACAGGAACCCGGCAAGCAACGTCGCAATACATGGACCAACGAGGATGGCAGCATCCGCCCCATCACCAAGTGGAAGGGCGTGCCCTTCACCGAGGAGCAGAAAGCCGACTACGTGGCGGGCAAGACCGTCAAGCTGGAGAACGTGCCCGATGACAAGGGTGTACCCTCCACCATGTACCTCCGCTTCAATCCCGAGAAAGGCCGTCCCTATCGCTACGACACCAATCCTGATAATGCCCAGAAGGTGGCTCCGGCAAACGAGAGCCGCACGCAGGTGGCCGTCAACAGTCAGGGCAAGACCAACGAGGCGACCAAGAATGTCAACGAGCCGCTGCAGAAGGGACAGACCGCCCCGAAGGATGATGTCCAGCAGAAGCAGGAAAAACGCAAGAGCAAAGGCATGAAGGTATGAGCTGGAGTGCCACCACTAAATCCATCATTATCCCGAATACTCATCATGACAACATCAAAAAAGTAAATCAGTATGAAGACCATTATCGCAGAGAAGCCCTCCGTGGCACGTGAGATAGCCCGCATCGTGGGCGCGACCAAGAGAGAAGAAGGTTATTTTTCCGGCAACGACTATGCCGTCACATGGGCCTACGGGCATCTGGTGCAACTCACCATGCCCGAAGGCTACGGCATCCACGGCTTCGCCCGTGAGCACCTGCCCATACTGCCCGACACCTTTACACTGCAACCCCGTCATACCAAGACGGAGAAAGGCTACAAGCCCGAACCCAGTGTCGTCACGCAGATACGCATCGTGGGCAAGCTATTCAGCGAGAGCGAACAGATTGTAGTGGCCACCGATGCAGGGCGCGAGGGCGAGCTCATCTTCCGCTATCTCTACAGCTACCTGGACTGCCGCACGCCCTTCGTACGCCTCTGGATCAGCTCACTCACCGACAAGGCCATTCGTGAGGGGCTGCGCCACCTCGAAGAGGGCAACCGCTACGACCGCCTTTATCATGCCGCCAAGGCACGCAGCGAGGCCGACTGGTTAGTGGGCATCAACGCCACGCAGGCTATGACCATCGCCGCAGGCAGGGGCACCTACTCCCTCGGACGTGTGCAGACACCCACGCTGGCCATGGTGTGCGCCCGCTACTGGGAGCACAAACGCTTCACGCCCGAAGCCTTCTGGCAGGTGCATCTATCTGTGGAAGGCACAGGGGAACAGCCAGTGAAGTTCTCTTCCGTGGAGAAATGGAAGGAGAAGTCCCCTGCGGAGCATATATATAATAAGGTAAAGGCGCAGTCCTCCCTGCTTGTCACCAAGGTGGAGTGCAAGGAGAAGGTGGAGGACACGCCGCTGCTCTACGACCTCACCACCCTGCAGAAGGAAGCCAACGCCAAGCACGGCCTCACGGCGGAGAAAACCTTGGAGATAGCGCAGAAGCTCTACGAAAAGAAGCTCATCACCTATCCGCGCACCGGCAGCCGCTATATCCCCGAAGATGTCTTTGCCGAAATCCCCAAGCTGCTCGCCTTCCTGGGCGGCTATCCCGAATGGATCGGCAAGGTGCCTCACAGGGACAGGCTTACCCGCCGCAGCGTGGACGGTAGCAAGGTGACCGACCACCACGCCCTGCTTGTCACGGGCGAGAAGCCCCTCTTCCTCTCCAAGGAGGACAACACCGTCTATCAGATGATAGCCGGGCGCATGGTGGAAGCCTTCTCCGACAAGTGCGTCAAGGAACTCACCACCGTCACCGCCCTCAGTAGCGAGGCGGAGTTTGCCGCCAAGGGCTGCGTCATCCGTCAGGCGGGATGGCGTGCCGTGCTGGGCGAAGAGAGTGAGGAGCAGGTATTGCCGCATTGGAAGAGCGGCGACACCCTCGCCGTATGCGGCGTAAGCCTCACCGAGGGTAAGACCAAGCCAAAGCCCCTGCATACCGAAGCCACCTTGCTCTCAGCGATGGAGACGGCAGGTAAGGACGTGGAAGACGAGGAAGTGCGTCAGGCCATGAAGGAATGTGGCATCGGTACGCCTGCCACCCGTGCCGCCATCATCGAGACCCTCTTTGCCCGCGGCTACGTGCAGCGTTGCAAGAAATCGCTCGTACCCACCGAGAAGGGGCTGGCCCTCTACTCCGTGGTGAAAGGAATGCGCATCGCCGATGCCGCCCTCACAGGAGAGTGGGAACGTGAACTGGCACGCATCGAGCGTGGGGAGAAGGAAGCTTTCGCCTTCCATGAGGAGATAGAGCGATACACCACGGAAATCACCGCCGAACTGCTCTCCTGCGACAAGATCTTCGGGCACAAGCCCTCTGGCTGCATCTGTCCCAAGTGCGGCAAAGGGCAGATGCAGTTCTACGGCAAGGTGGTGCGTTGCGACAATCCCGAATGCGGTCTGCCCGTGTTCCGTCAGAAAGCCAACCGTGACTTGAAGGACGAGGAAGTCAAAGAACTGCTCACCACCGGGAAGACCTCCCTGCTGAAAGGCTTCAAGAGCAAGCAAGGCAAGAGTTTCGATGCCATTATCGCCTTTGATGCCGACTTCAACACGGTATTTGTCTTCCCCGAAGTGAAAAACAAGGGAAAACATTCCCCGAAGAGGAAATAAATGAGTACCTTCGCCACTGAATCAAAGTTGAATCGTTTTCGTTCTTGTTCTTCTAAGACCGGACTGATTTACTTTGGATTTAGTGGTGGCACTTCGGGAGGGATACCCGGAGTGCTTTTTTCTTCTATCCCGACATTTAGTCTTCACCACTATAATCCAAGAATAGACATGAACAAGAACGAAAAAAAGCGGAAAGAGCTGTCGTACTACCACCTCTATCTGCAAAAGCACCTTCAAGAGAACCGTTTTGAGCAGGCCGATGATGCCTCCTTCATCGAGACCCGTGCCGACCTGGCCGCAACCGCCTACGAGCAGGCACGCCGTGAGGGCTATCCCATCGAGGGAGCGCAGGAACTGGCGATGCAGACCCTGCTGAAAGGGCTGCACCACTCCAAATACGCCATCCTGCGTGAGGTCATCACGAACGAGTTTGCCTATGAAATCCCCGAAACGCAGCAAGAAGCCCTTTCCAAGAAGTTGCTGCCTTTAGTGGACAGCGTGTTCTCCATCTACGACCTGTCCGACGACCATTTCGCCCAGTCGTTGGACTATGACCTGCTGTACAGCGAACTGACGGGAGCTGTCGTACTCTATCTGGCCGAGTATGGCGTTTAACCGCAAGCAGCGACTGAGGGACAACATCGAGGCGATACGGACGGCATTCCTCCTTGACCGGGAAGGGCGTACCCCTACCGAGGCCGAGCGCGATATACTGCGCAGGTACTGCGGCTTCGGAGGCTTGAAGTGCATTCTTAATCCCGCCAAGGAACTGACGGATGCCGTCCACTGGGCGAAATCCGACCTCGAACTCTTTGCCCCCACGGCGGAACTCCACCGCCTTATCCGTGAGAATAGCCGTAACGAGATGGAATACAAGCGTTATGTCGATTCGCTGAAAGGCTCCGTGCTCACGGCCTTCTATACCCCGAAGGAAATCACAGATACCCTCGCAGGCGTGCTTGCGGGGCACGGCATCATGCCCGTACGGTTGCTGGAACCATCGGCAGGCATGGGAGCGTTTGTAGATTCCATGCTGCAATTCGCACCCCAAGCCGATGTGATGGCTTTCGAGAAGGACCTGCTGACGGGCAGGATGCTCCGCCATCTTCATCCCGACCGGAAAGTGCGTATAGAAGGTTTTGAGAAAATAGAAAGACCTTTCAACGGCCATTTCGACCTTGCCCTGTCCAACATTCCCTTCGGCGACATCGCCGTATTCGATGCGGAGTATGAGAAGCGCTCCCTCATGCACCGGGCAGCGGCGAAGAAGATACACAACTACTTTTTCCTTAAAGGAATCGATGCCGTGCGTGACGGCGGCATCGTCGCCTTCCTCACCTCGCAGGGCGTGCTGGACAGCGAGAGCAACAACGGCACCCGCTTCCTGATGATGAGGAATGCCGACCTGTTGTCGGTGGTGCGAATGCCCAACAACCTCTTCACGGAGAACGCCAACACCGAGGTGGGCTGCGACCTGATCATCCTCCAGAAGAACAGCCGCAAGGAAGTACTGACGGAGGACGACCAACTGTTGACACAGACGGTGAAGGACAATCATACCCACGTGACGACCAACCGTTATCTGCTGGCACATCCCGAATTGGTCATACACACCAGTGCCAAACTGGACACCGACCCATACGGAAAACCTGCGATGCTCTATCTACATGAGGGCGGTGTGACGGGAATCGCCGAGGATTTGCGTAAGCGGATTGATGCCGATTTGGCTGCACGGTTGGACGTGGCACGCTATAAGGGTATGGCGGAGGAGATACCAACCCAAGCCATTCCGTCTGCGACCAAGGAAACCAAGATAGCGGAAGAAGTCCCTACAATTACAGAGTCTCCGAAAGAACAACCCTCAACAGACTATTCTGCTGAGGGGAAGGCGGTACAGCTTACCCTTTTCGACTTATGGGAGTACACCGTTCCGCAAGAGAAGCCTGTCCCGAAGAACAAAAAGAAGTCTGCTGTCGCCAAACAGGCACAAAAGGGGAATAACCCCACACCTGCCCGTGCGGAGAAGACGAAGAAGCAGGATGGTGAATCATTGCAGCCTTCACAGAAAAATGCAGACGATGCCCCCAAAGAAGAAAAGAAGGTCCTGCCGGGCGACATCTACGCGGACATCAACTGGGAGGACAACCCGCCTATCAATGGTTTCTATGAGACCATGATGACGTTGACACCGGAGAAGCGTGTGGCATTGCGCCAGGAAGCGGAACGCCATCGTCAGGAGCAGTTGAAAAGATTGGGCGTGAAAGATACGCTCAATCCCGCCTTCATCCCTCCTATGGGAGAGATAAAGCCGCTGTCTGAAGCAGAGCCGACACATGTTGAGGCAGAGCAGACAGTGGATAAAACTGCGCAAACCGAAGGAAATGGATTGTTCCAAGGTACAGCCAATGCTCCTGCCAAACAGAAGCAGCCACCGCTTGACCTCACTCCGCATCCCTACGACCGCACGCTGGAACCCCATCACCGTGAAGGCTCCATTGTGCTCGATGCGGCAAGGAACGTGGGCTATTTGAAAGACCTCACGCCATACGGAGCGATGTTCCATCCCGCCGACCTCAACGGTTTCCAGAAAGAGAAACTGATGCTCTACATCTCCCTGCGCGATGCCTATGAGCGTCTGTACAGCTATGAGGCGGAGAACCACGAGGGGAACAAACCGCAGAGAGGCTACCTCAACACCTACTACGACGAGTTTGTCCTGCGCTACGGCAACCTCAACGCCAAGCAGAACGTGAAGCTGCTGCTGATGGATGCCGCAGGACGCGACATCCTCTCCTTGGAGCGTGAGGAGAACGGGCAGTTCGTCAAGGCCGACATCTTCGAGCGTCCCGTGTCCTTCTCTATAGACGAGGTTGTACAGGCAGACTCTCCTGAGGAAGCCCTGTCCGCCTCACTCAACAAGTACGGCACGGTCCATCTCGACTATATGCGCTCGCTCACCGACACCACCGCAGAGGAACTGCTCGCAGCCCTCCACGGCAGAGTCTATTTCAATCCCTTGGCTGACAATTACGAAATCAGCGACCGCTTCATAGCTGGAAACGTCATCGACAAGGCGGAGCGCATCGGGGCATGGATTGCCGACAATGGGGAGCATGAGCATCTGGCGGAGGCGAAAGAGGCGTTGCAGGCATTGCAGGATGCCGCCCCGCAGCGCATCACCTTCGAGGAGCTCGACTTCAACTTCGGCGAGCGGTGGATACCCACGGGCATCTACTCCGCCTACATGAGCCACCTCTACGAGACCGATGTCCGCATCGCCTACGCCCCCGCCATGGACGAGTTCTCCGCCGTATGCGACCGCAAGAACATCAAGATATGGGACGAGTTCTGTGTGAAGGGTTACTACCGTCACTACGACGGCATGAGCCTGCTGAAGCACGCCCTGCACAACACCTGCCCCGACATGATGAAGTGCATCGGCCAGGACGAGAACGGCAACGACATCAAGGTACGCGACAGCGAGGGCATACAGCTCGCCAACGCCAAGATTGACGAAATCCGTAACGGGTTCTCGGAATGGCTGGAAGAGCAGTCGCCGCAG
>HF989176.1:0-8173 GCA_000431275.1 Prevotella sp. CAG:755
ATTCTTACCTTTGCAGTATCTGCGACAGCTCAAACACCACAAACAGCTGAATAAGAAATCATTAGAGCACAAAACGAGGTAAGAAAAAATGGCCGCAGTAAAAAACTCCTGTTTAACAAACCGGAGTTTTTTTTTGCTTCAGAACAATTCCAACTGCTGGCCAGGCGCACAAACATCATGCGGCGCACGGCCAAAGAAAAGTTCCATATTGCCGAACTGCTTGTCCGTGATGCAAAGCAGACCTATCTTTCCATACGGAGGAAGAATAGATTTTACACGACGTAGATGTACGTCTGCGTTCTCATAGCTGGCGCAATGGCGCACGTAAATGGAAAACTGGAACATAGTGAAACCATCACGTTGCAGATTTTTCCGGAAGAGTGCATAAGCCTTCTTCTCTTTTATCGTCTCGGTCGGCAAATCAAAGAAGACAAGAATCCACATCACACGATACTGACTAATCCTGTTCACGGCCATTCGGGATAAAGGACATGGCGCAACTCGCCAGAGAAACACTTGTTCAACGATGAGGCGGTCAGCCCGGCCGCCACCATCAAGGGACTCCGGCGTCCGTCCAGCACAACGTCAAGCGTCGGGATGGAAAGCAATTGCCGCTTGACATCCGGCGTGAGTTCATGGCCTTCGTCATGGAGCGCCATGCCTGCCACGACCTTATCCACGAAAGGACGATAAGGCTCCATCACGTCGTCGGCCAGACAATATGCATTGTACCGGTTGTGATGATGAATACCCAATGTTGGGAGCAGGCCGCTCACCACCAGACTGCGCGCCACCACTGCCCGCAGGATGGCGTAGCCGTAATTAAGAAGTCCGTTGGGATATTCCCCCTCACGGTCGCGGATGAAGCCTTGGCGTGGACGGAACACCCACTTCCAATAGTAGGCCGCAGCCCGAGCTTCCAAGTTATCGGGGTCACCACTCCGCACGTCGCGTGCCCAAGCTTCCATGCATCCGGCCTCCACGCCGGCTGCACGCAGCACAGCTGCCTGGTTCCTGATTTTGGCCCGCACGGTCTGCTGCCACAACTGTTTACGCAAGGGGGCGGATGCGTCTATCTGCTGGCGGAAACGTTCGTTTTGCGTCGTATTCCCGTATAGCGGAAGGAGCAAGCCGATGGGAAGATGCCGCCCGTCGCACGTAATAAGGGCGCAGTTGTTTTCCAACAAAGCTTCCATCAACACGGCGGTGAGCGTTATTTGCGGATGGTCGAGCACCACGACGCCGACGTCTTCGACGGGCCGGGTGACGCGCGCCTCGTCGAACCAGGCCTCCGTGGCCGGCCGCCGCTTTTCCGCATCCGGTTTCTCAATCACGATTTGCCCGTCGCGCAACGACAGCCGGGCTGGATTTCCAAAATAAAGCGTCTTCTTAATCATGTCGGTGGCTTTGTTCGTTCAATACTCCCCTACGGCCACGATCTGCCCGATATGATTCACGCGAACCTTGACTGTTCCTGCTAAGTCCTGCAATGATGAAATCCGCTTCCACGTTATATCCCGCAATTGTTTCACGTCATTCACTGTCGTTTCCAGATGATGCCGGAAATAATAATCTTTTGAGGATAACTTCTGCACCCGGAACAAGTGCGGGCTTATCAGCGCGTAGTTGGCGGGGTCGGTCAGGTCGATCTCGCGAGGGTCGAAACCCGAAGCCGCATCGGGGAACACGAAGTACTCATTTATCTTCATGGAGAAAAGGAATGTCCATCCCTCCTCGCATTTATAGTTCTTGTCGATCACTTCAACCGCCCGGCCTTCGCTCCTCAACTGGCGCACACGCTCGACGGCTTCGAAAAAGGTGACCACACGTTCTTTGAGTTCTCCGTTCGCATCGCGGAAGATGGCCACATGGTGATTGTTACGCAATTGGACATAGTCAGAAGGAACCGGCCGTCCGTGCTCGTCGCAGACGAGGCGGCCACGCATATCCCGTTTGACGTGTATGGGCCTTACCTCACTGTCATCTGAGATGGTTACCCGCTTTATGGCTATGCCTTTCTCTTTGTTCAACCATATTGGATCAGCGTCCAAATTTGAGAACGCCTTTTTGGCATCGCCGCCGTAAGCAGAAAGTCGGGCTAAGAGTATATTCTTTATATGAGTATCTACCACCTTATCAACATTAAGGTTAGGATCCACTCCTTTCCGTATCGTACCGATTTCCACGAACGACACCACCTTCACGCTCGAGGGGACACAGGCCGTATGTGCTTCGTCTGTGTACAGTGGATTCTTCTCCAAGCTGTTTTTGCCCGTAAAAGCCTTTTTCGGATCGCCGCCAAATTCAGCCAATCGGTGCATCAGGGCCGCGCGATAACGGCTGTCCGCGACCTTGCCTATCACCTCCGCCGTAAACGAAGATCCGACCCGAAGTTCTTTCACGTCATACCGGCGGATTCTTCCGTACACGGTTTCATTGTGCAGTGCGCCACGAGGCGTCCACTCTACTTTCTTATTAAACCCTCCCCGCTTCTTCGTCCGGTTCACGGACGGCGTAAGCACTTTGTTCTTAGATTTTATGGATACGAGTATCCGCTCCAATTGTGCTTTGGCTTCGCGCCGGAATGCAGAACGGTCGCCAAAAGGACACTTGAACCGCCAGCGGTTTGAGCCATCGAGTTCCATCTCTTTATGCTGAATGGCATAAGCGACACTCGTCGCTTCTTTACGGGCATTCAGGTGATTGAGATATTGAATGTAACTTCGTTTCGTGAAAGCCACCGCCAACGCATCCATGGCATGATGACGATGGTCATTGCGTTTGGTCCAGTCGACAATGCGCCTTATCGGGCGGCCATCACGGTCGTATTCTATATGAACCATTCCTTGGGATTCATATTTCGACCAGTTCAGTTCTTTCATCACGTCAACAAGTCCCCAATCCTCGCGCAAACGGGCAGTCACATTTCCGGAAGTTGCCACCACAGACGGTACGAAATCCTCAAATATCTCCAACGCTTTTTTCGCGATGTACTGGGTATTCCGGATGTCACGGTCAATGAAATCTTCGGGAATTTTATCGCCCGGCATCAGCAGCTTGTCACGTTTGGCTTTCGATATAGTCCCGTCTCGATAAAGCGCTTCTACCTGAGCCCTATACTCATCCGCTCTTTCGGCACCGTACTTTTCGTTCACGTAATCCCAAGCCGTTCTGTCGCCCTTTTCCAAATTGGCGGTGCGGCTTTCAAGCGTCTTGTTCGAAAATGAATCGTCAAACAAGCGGGATTGCGGAATGATATGTTCGATGTCGAACTCCCGAGAAAAGAGTTCATTGGGATTTATATATGTATTAGAATACAACGTACGACACCCATTGCCTTTTATTCTTAACTCACAGTATAACTTGTAACGCAGGATGTCATTACGGCTCACATACCGGAGTCCGAAATCGCGTTGCAGAATCGCAGTGATCTCCGCGTTCTCTTTTGTCGTTTTCGAAATGGCCGACGTCATCTCTTCACGCTCTCTTGCACTCTTCTTTAACTCCCGGGCCATTTCTACGCGGATTTCGTCGGGCTTGCCATAGGTCGAAGAAAGCCCGTTCACCACATGAATCATCTGATTAAGGATCTTTTCGACCACGGGGTTGCGTAACGAGTTCCGCGGCAAGAGGTCCAGATAGTCCTTATATTCTTTTTGAGCCAACTCTTCCCGTGTCAACGAACGTGCAGAATGACGGAAACCAGCATATTCACAAGCCACGTCGTAGGTGTTCCCTGCTTTCAGATAGGGGAGGATTCTTCGCATGGCTTTCGTGCTCAGACTTCCATAATCGCCGGAAAAACGGATTTGCATAAACAGCCCGACAAGCTCCGCGTTCATCCCCGTCAGACGACACAACTTTTTCAGCAAGCACTTGTTCCCCGTTGCTGACTTGTCACCCTCGTATGAATAAAGCAAATGCCACAAACGGTAACACGGTTGTTGCTCATAAGCAGGGCTATCGAGTTCGGCGTCGAAAGTCAAAAGGCCCACTTCGAAACCGAGTCCGGCGAAAACGCCCTCTGCCAACTCCTTCACCTTGGCGGCCCGCATTTTCGCGAAATCATAATCGCCATGCCCTGTTTGCGCAATCACTTGTTCATAGACCCGGTAAAAGGCAGCCATCGTCCGGTTTCCTTCCAGTTCCTTGTAGTTCAAGTCCAAGTCGCGCCAATTACTGAACAACAGTTTCAGCACGTCTATTTTTTTCATCCTGTCGCGAAAGAGCAACTCCGAAGCCAATAATTCTTTCTCTTCCATTTCCAGACGCCGCGCTTCCTGCGTACTCGGATGAATCACCTCCACATTGTTCAGCACCTGCCACACCTTGAACTCTTGGAACAGGGGTGAGGACTTCGGGCACACTTTCGGCCCGACATCAACCTTCTCCGTGAGATCATCCCCACTGTTTTCACACACGGAGTAATGCACCAACTCGCAACGGTTGACCAAACCCTTTTTGCTTTTCAAAGGACGTTGGAAGAATATGATGCGGCCGACGCGCTTCCTCAGGTCTTCGGTCAACTCGACATGATATTTTGTCTGAATGGACCACAGCGTTTCAAACTCATGCTGATAATCCTGACGATAAAAAACCAAGTTTTTCAAACTCTGATTGGGATTATCACAGATGAGCCTCCACAGGTATTGCCCCACGGTCTGGCGGTGGAAATAAAGCTCCTTGCTGCGGTCTCCGATCCGGCCGAGATAGCTGTCTGCCCGGCCGATTTCTTTCGAGACCTGCATCAAAGCAGCTGCCACCCGCCCTGCCGGCAGACAATCACGAACAGCCGCAGCCCGCCATTCATACATAACGCGCCGCCGTTCCTTGACATTTACGGAATCAGGCACAACGCCGGCCTTGTCCATCAGGCGTATGGCGCTCCTGCCGTCGGCATGCCTCAGGACGGTGTGCAGTTCCTCAGTCATCCATGCCTGATGGCTTGCCTGCTGCTTCCTCCATATCCGGTCGAGCTCTTCCGACAGGTCGGAACAATAAAATGCGGGAATAACCGCATTCCCCTCCTGCATCCGTGCCAAAACCCACTCGCCCGGTGTCTGCCCGCTCGCGTTCAATTGCTTCGAAACATCCATTCCGTCGATGAGCGCCCCCTCCTCGTCGCCGTCCGTCTTCCGGTTGCTCTTATAACCCCGTTTCCGGTTGATTTGAAGCAGGATCCGGGCGAACTCGGCCAATGTGACCTCTTCACTGGCAGCCTTGGCCCGCAGCCGCAACGTTTCGAACGTGGAGCGCGGCCCCTGCTCGGCCAGAACGGTCGTTTCGTCGATCCATCCTGCTTCTTTCATCACTCCGGCCAGTTCGTCGCGTCGAAGTTGGAAACGGTCGGCGTTCCGGCGCAGGCTGCGCTTTGACAGGCGGGCAGCATTCGTCGTGATGCTCTTTCCTTTCTTGAATTCATCTTGCTCGTCCGTGGTCAACGGGACGACGCGTGCGCCCAACCGGACTATCTCTGAACGCTCTTGTGCTGATTCGGCTTCGTGCACGTAAGCCCATCCTATGCTTGTGGTGCCTAAGTCAAGGCCTATTATCTTTTTCATAATACTGTTTTTAAGGCCTCAAATATAAGTTTTTATTCTCAAGCAAAGGGGTGAATTAAGAAAAAAACGCTACCTTTGCCACGAAGCAAATCACAATAAGGATTATTCCGTTGTGAAAACATTCAAAGCGGCGCTCCTGCCCAAGGCGGTGGAAGGGTCGCTTTTCTCATCTCCTTTTTCCTCCGCCAGGGCGCCGTTTCCCGGGGAATCAGCGTCCCAGTTCGCGCTGCACATCGTTCGTCAGGGCGACGAACTCGTCGACACTAAGCTGCTCGGGGCGCCGCGTCAGGTCGGGGCGGGCGAGAAAAGCATCGTGGCCGCGCGCAGGGCCGGGACCGTCGAGCTGGGCGAGCAGCGCACGCAGGGGGTTGCGCAGCATCTTGCGCCGTTGCTGGAACACACCCTTCACCACACGGGCAAACAGTGCCTCGTCGCACCCAAGCTCCCGCCGCCCGTTGCGGTCAAGCCGCACGACGGCGCTGCGCACCTTGGGGGGAGGGTTGAACACTCCGGGCTCGACGGTAAAGAGGTAGTGGACGTCGTACCACGCCTGCACAAAGACGCTCAGCACGCCATAAGTCCGGCTGCCCGGCGGCGAGGCCAGCCGCAGGGCCACTTCGCGTTGCACCATGCCCGTGCAGCAGGGGATGAGCTCACGGTTGGCAAGGAGCTTGAAGAATATCTGGCTACTGATGTTGTAGGGATAGTTACCCGTCAGGACGAAGGCACTCCCGGCGAAAACTTCAGACAGGGGAAGGCGGAGGAAATCGCCCTCGACAATGGAGCCGTCGAGCTCAGGAAAGTGCTCGCGCAGGTAGGCCACGCTCTCGCGGTCCACTTCGACCACTTTCAGCACACGCCCTTTCGCAGCCAGATACTGCGTGAGCACGCCCATGCCCGGCCCCACTTCGAGCAGGGGAAGGCCGGGGCAGGCGTCGACGGTGTCGGCGATGGCACGGGCGGTTGGCTGGTCGGTCAGGAAGTGCTGGCCGAGCGACTTCTTGGGGCGGACGTTTCTCATCATGGATTCTCTTTTTTTGCCGGCGACGGACATTTTGGGCACAAAGTTAGCGTTTTTTCCGCACCCGACAGGCGCCTGACAGGACGCAGGACGTTTTTTCGTGGAGCGCGTGGCCCGAGTGTGGCGCTTTTTCACTACATTTGCTGCCGTTCGCATGCCCGGCACGCCGGGAGCAGCGATTTTACTTTTTCTATGGACGAAAAACAAGACGAGAAGAATACAGCAGGTGCACGCCTGCTGAAAAGCCTGTTAAAACTTGCCCTTCCCTTTGTGTTGGGGCTGGGCATCCTTTGGTGGATGTACCGCGACGCCGAATGGCCGCGCCTCTGGCAAACGGTGCGCTCAATGCGCTGGGAATGGATGGCGGCCTCGATGGTGCCGGGCGTGGCGGCGCAGGTGTTCCGCGCCCTGAGGTGGCGGCAATCGCTCGCCCCCTTGGGCGAACGTCCGCGCCGGCGGACGTGTATCGACGCCGTATACCTGTCCTATGCCGCCAGCCTTGTCATCCCCCGCGTGGGCGAAGTGACGCGGTGCGGCACGCTGAAAGAACGCGAGGGCACGTCGTTCGCAGGCTCATTGGGCACTGTGGTGACTGAGCGCGCTGTCGATTCGGCCGTGCTGCTCGCCTTCACGGGGCTCGCGTTCCTCCTCCAGCTGTCTACACTGGCCCGTTTCCTCGAACAGACAGGCACCGACGTCGGCGCTGCCTTAGGGCGCTTCACAGGGACGGGCTACATTGTGACTGCCATCTGCATCGTGGCGCTCGGAGCGGGTCTCTACGCGCTCATGACCCGCCTCGAAGCGTTCAGCCGGGCACGCGGCGTCTTCCTCAGCCTTTGGGCCGGCATCGTGTCGCTGCGCGGGGTCAGGAACCTGCCGCTCTACATAGCCTATTCGGTGGGCATATGGGTAGCCTATTTCCTCCACTTCTACCTCGCCTTCTTCTGCTTCGACTTCACCTCCGGCATAGGGCCGGGAGCTGCCTTGGCCATCTTTTGCGTAGGGTCGTTCGCCGTGCTCGTCCCGACGCCCAACGGAGCCGGCCCGTGGCACTTTGCCGTCAAGACGATGCTTGTGCTCTACGGCGTAGACGGCGTGGCAGCAGCGGATTTTGCCCTCGTAGTCCACACATTGCAGACGATGCTCGTCGTCGTGCTTGGCGTCTATGCGCTCGTCGACCTGCCACTCATCAGACGCAGGAGTACATTTGCCGCGAACCGCTGACTATCCGAAAAAACTGAGACATTCATAAATCTTACGACTATGACCGAGATCAAAGACCTTCAACCCTCCTCCATTTGGCGTCATTTCTACGCCCTGACACGCGTGCCCCGCCCCTCAGGGCATGTGGAGAAAGTGCAACAATTTCTTCTTGACTTTGCCCGCGAAACCGGCGTAGAGGCTTTCCTTGACAAGGCCGGCAACGTAGTGATGCGCAAAGCTGCCTCCCCGGGCATGGAAAACCGCAAAACCGTCACCCTGCAAGCCCACATGGACATGGTTCCACAGAAACTCAGCGACAGTCCCCACAACTTCGAGACCGACCCGATCGAAGCCTACGTTGACGGCGAATGGGTCAAGGCGCGCGGCA
>HF989176.1:8213-24786 GCA_000431275.1 Prevotella sp. CAG:755
CGCCGACGACGGCATGGGCGTGGCCACCATCATGGCTGTCATGGAGGATAAGACCCTGCGCCACGGCCCCATCGAGGGATTCATCACCGTCGACGAGGAGACCACCATGTACGGAGTCAACCACATGGAGCCTGGCACGCTGACTGGCGACATTCTCCTGAACCTCGACAACGAGACAGAAGGCGAAATGGTCATCGGGTCGGCCGGCGGCGTCAACCTGACGGCCACGATGGAGTTCTCCACCGCCGCACCCGACGCGACCGACGCAGCGGTAAAAGTGAGCCTCAGCGGCCTGCGCGGCGGCCACTCCGGCCTGGAAATCAACGAAGGCCGAGCCAACGCCAACAAACTAATGGCTCGCATAGCTGCCGACGCCGTGTCGGAATACGAGGCCTGCCTCGCCTCGTGGGAAGGCGGCAACATGCGCAACGCCATCCCCCGCGATTGTGACCTCGTATTCACCCTGCCGTCTGAAAATGTAGAGGCGTTCAAGGAGGCCGTAGACGAATGGCGCCAGATATTCACCGACGAATATGCCGGTATCGAACCGGCCCTTGCCCTTACTTGCACCGACGAAAAGCTGCCCGCCACTATCGTACCGGCAGAAGTCCAAGACAACCTGATCAACGCGCTCATGAGCTGCCACAACGGCGTAATGCGCTATATCCCGGCCATCCCCGAAATCGTCGAGACATCGTCGAACCTGGCCATCGTCTCCATCGCCGAAGGAAAAGCGATGTTCAAGGTCCTCATCCGCTCCTCACGCGACTCCATGCGCGACTGCTGTGCCGACACACTCACCGCCACCTTCGCCATGGCTGGCATGAGCGTCGAACTCGACGGAGCCTATCCCGCCTGGCAGCCCAATCCCGCCAGCCAGATAGTCGGCATCATGGAGGGCATCTACAAAGATCTCTTCGGCACTGACAACAAGGTGCAGGTGGTGCATGCGGGCCTCGAATGCGGCCTCATCGGTGCCATGTACCCCCAAATGGACATGGTCAGCTTCGGTCCGACACTGCGCTCGCCCCATACTCCTGACGAACGCTGCCACATCCCCAGCGTGGACAAATACTACCGCTTCGTCGTGGCCACGCTCGAAAACATCCCCGAAAAGTAAACAAACCGCTCAAAGTCCCTGCATGGCCGGACGCCATAGCGCTCACCATGCAGGGACTTACACGACTAACATTCGGGAGGCAGCCTGTCCGTACAGGAGTGTTTCCCCCACCCGTTTCCTCATATGATTGAAGTCAACGGTATCACCAAATCTTTCGGTTCGTTACAAGTACTCAAAGGCATCGACCTGCACATCAACAAAAGCGAGATCGTCAGTATCGTCGGCCCCAGCGGAGCCGGCAAGACAACGCTCCTGCAAATCATGGGCACACTCTACCGGCCAGACAGCGGCTCGCTGCGCATCGACGGGACTGACGTTCTGCGACTTGGCCGCCGCGAACTAGCCCGTTTCCGCAACCGGAGGCTCGGCTTCGTCTTCCAGTTCCACCAGCTCCTGCCCGAGTTCTCGGCCTTGGAAAACATCATGCTCCCCGGACTGCTGGCCCACCGCCCGACACGCGAGGTAAAGCAACGTGCAGCAGAGCTGCTCGATTTTCTGGGACTTTCAGAACGCGCCGCCCATAAGCCCTCCGAACTTTCCGGCGGCGAACAACAGCGCGTAGCCGTCGCACGCGCACTTATCAACGACCCTGCCATCATCTTGGCCGACGAGCCGTCGGGCAGCCTTGACAGCCAGAACAAGGCCGAGTTGCACAATCTTTTTTTCCGCCTTCGCGACCATTTCGGACAGACTTTCGTCATCGTCACCCACGACGAGGAACTGTCGAAAATCACCGACCGCACCATCCACATGGTCGATGGCCGAATCGTACCGGCCACAACAGAACCGCCCTCTCAAATTACAGATGAAAATAGCGAAACAACTGACTGAACTTATCGGCACCACACCACTGCTCTCGCTCGAACGTTACAGCCGTGAGGCCGGGCTCGGCATACCGCTCGTAGCCAAACTCGAAATGAAGAACCCCGGCGGAAGCGCCAAAGACCGCGCTGCCCTCTCCATGATCACCTCGGCCCTGTCAGAAGGCAAACTGCAGCGTGGAGGCACCATCATCGAGCCTACCAGCGGCAACATGGGCGTAGCACTGGCCTGGATTGCCTCTTCGATGGGACTGAAAGCCATCATTGTCATGCCAGACACTATGAGCCGCGAGCGCCGCGACCTTATCCGCGCCTATGGCGCAGAACTGCGTTTGTCACCCGGAAAGGAGGGCATGGCAGGAGCAGTCGCCCTGGCTGAACACATCTGTCGGGAAACACCGGGATCCGTCATCCTCGGACAGTTTGACAATCCCAATAACCCTGAGGCACACGCCCGCACCACGGCCTGCGAAATCTGGAACGACACGGACGGCACCGTCGACGTCCTTGTAGCCGGAGTCGGCACAGGCGGCACCATCAGCGGCACCGGCCGGACACTCAAACAGCTCAATGCCTCCATCCATGTCGTCGCCGTCGAGCCAGCCGCATCACCGCTTCTCAGCGAAGGACACAGCGGCCCACACCAGCTGCAAGGCATCGGCGCAAACTTCGTCCCGAAAAATTATGACGCATCATGCGTCGACGAGGTAATCACCGTCGCCGACGACGACGCCTTGCGTGCCGCCCGCCGGCTGGCAGCCACAGAAGGCCTCCTGGCCGGCATCTCGTCGGGCGCAGCTCTCGACGCCGCCACCCGGCTGGCCCGGCGCGACGGATTCCGCGGGAAGCGGATTGTCGTCATCCTGCCTGACACGGGCGAACGTTACCTCTCGACACACGAATTCGATTTTGACAACT
Source organism: Prevotella sp. CAG:755 (assembly GCA_000431275.1). Taxonomy (GTDB): domain Bacteria; phylum Bacteroidota; class Bacteroidia; order Bacteroidales; family Bacteroidaceae; genus Alloprevotella. Next base: position 11,073 of record HF989176.1, read on the forward strand.
ATCCCCTCTAAGTTCCACACACATGATGATACAATTAGGCCGCTGGAACGACCTTACCATCACACGATTCACCGACCACGGCGCCTATGTCGACGGAGGCGAGACAGGAGAAATACTCATGCCTCGCAGCTATGTCAAGCCCGAGATGCGGCCCGGCGACGAGGTGCACGTTTTCGTCTATCTTGACCAAGAAGAACGCCTCGTCGCCACGATGGAACAGCCACTGGCCCAAGTGGGTGAGTTCGCGTTCCTGCGCGTCGCCTGGGTCAACCAGTTCGGTGCTTTCCTCGACTGGGGGCTCATGAAGGATCTTTTCGTCCCATTCAGCGAGCAGAAACGCAAAATGGTCAAAGGAAACACCTATCTTGTACACGTACACATCGACCCCGAAACTCACCGCATCGTTGGCTCCGCCAAGGTAGACCGCTACCTCGAATCTGCTCCCGCCAGCTACCACAAGGACCGCGAAGTCGACGCCCTCATCTGGCAACGCACTCCGTTGGGCTACAAAGCCATTGTCGACAACCGCTACTCCGGGCTCATCTATGACGACCAGATATATGACGAGCTACACACTGGCGACCGCCTCCGTGCCCACGTTGTGCAGGTGCGCTCCGACGGCAAGCTCGACCTCTCATTGCAGCGCCTGGGGAAAGGCCGCTTCCGCGATTTCTCAGAAACGCTTCTCCGCAAGTTGCAAGCCGCCGGCGGTTTCCTGCCCTTCACGGACAAGACGGATGCCGAAGCCATCGCCGAACATTTCCAAGTAAGCAAAAAAACATTCAAGCGCGCTGTCGGCACGCTCTACAAACAACGCCGCATCCTCATCGATGACGAGGGAATCACGCTTATCGGCGACGAATAAGCCCCTCCTTCCGCTAAAAAGCTGAAAATGAACGGATCCTCCCCCTCTCTACATTCCGAGTTACATAGTGTTTGGTTCCAAAGGGTCGCTATCTTTCTCGTCTTTCTGCTGGCTCTGGGCGTCCGTCTGTATTGGGTGGCGCAGAAGACAGGCTTCCACGGCGACGAGCTGACCTCACTGAGCATTATCTGGAATGGTGTCGACGGCAAAGGCAATCTGATGCATGACGCCCACCGGGTATACTCGGCCGACGAACTGAGGCACTTCTTCGCCGACGAGACAGGAGGATGGAGCGGTCTGAGTCAGGATCTCCGCGCCTTATGGCACGACAATCAAGACGTGCCGCACGCCTCACTCTATTACATGCTGCTTCGCTGTGCGCTCACTGCTGTCACCCATCCCAGCCCCGAAGCAGTCATCTGGTGGGGATGCGCCTTGAATCTGCTTTTCTTTACGATCAGTTTCTTCACAGCCGCCAGGCTGCTGTGCGAACGCTGTGGAAGAAAGATGTGGCCAGTTTTTGCATTAGCCTTGGGCTATCTCAATTCCATTGCGGTGTCCAACACGCTGTTCCTCCGCGAATACGCGTTAGCCGAGATGGCCATCGTTGTCCTCGCCTATTGTGTTCTGCACCTCTCCGACCGCCTCAGCGACGGACGCCCGCTCCTGCGCCCACTCACGCTGCTAGGCACGGTAGGCGCGGTCGCACTGGCTCTTTCGAGCGGATATGTCAATGCCTTTCTTGTCGTGCTGTGGGCTGTGTGGCTCACTGTCCGGGCTTACCGGTATGGACACCTTCGCACAACGGCGATTTTCCTCTGCACCGTCGGTGTACTTTCTGTCGCGACATGCTGGGCAGTCTACCAAGGTTTCTTCAATTACGTGCTCGACCCGCGCATTGAGCGGACTTCCGAAAAACTGCAAGCATATTCATTCTTAGCCGAACTGTGGATGACGATCAAAGGAACAGCCCGCCTTTTCATCCTGCGTGTGTTCACACCGGTCGGCACCGTGCTGGCTGTTGTCGGTCTGTGGCTCACTGTCAGACATAGACGTTACCATAATGTAAACATTCCGTGGGGAATGTGGCTCGGTCTGTGCTTGTGGGTTGCCGTCTACATGTTCGTTGTACCGTGGAAAGACGAACGTTTCCTTGCGCCGGGACTGACCTTGCTCCTTTTCTTTATGTCCACACTCCTGCCGCGCGTGTTGCCCGCCGTTGCTCTTTGCAGCCTCGCCACATGTTTCAACGCGGACCTTATTTCCTACAAATCACGCACGAACGCCATTGACCTGGACGTCTGCCACCGGCTCGTCCTTCTCGGCCCCGATGCGGAAGAACGGAAAATGGCAGCATTGCTGACCGCCGAAACTGGACCACGACAGGAACTCGTAATCGTAGAATCGCAGAAAGAAGTCATCCGCTGGCAGTCACCCAAAGACAGTACGTTCCTTCTGCTTACAGCTACCTACGAATCACCTCACATCATACTGCTTCGGAAATACGATGTGATACGTTCGGGCAAACTGAACCTTTGGATGAATTTTTACGAACTACGGGCACGAGACACGAAGAAGGCCCGACAAAGGATAGGTCTCAACGCCCTGCGTCACAGGTGGCTGCTTTCACCCATGCCCGAGCTGCCTCGATAATCGTGTCGACCCCACGCGCATAATCTTCGGCTGAGATGTCGACCTTCACGTCAGGATCAATCCCCATCTCAGTACAGTTCATGTCACGGTCATACATCGGACAAGCCGAAAAACGCACGCCCCACCCATTGGGCAGTTCGGACGAGAACGGCATCCCGGCACCGCCACCCGTACGGTCGCCGATGAGTGCCACACCAGACAGGCCGTGCATGTACATTGCAAACGAGTTGGCCGCGCTGAACGTCCGGCGGTTAGTCAGTACAGCCACCGGCTTCTGCCAGCGCAACGAGGCGAACGGCTCGATCCACAGCGGCTGCGGCTCGGAAAAGTCGCCGTGTCCCGGTCCGGTCTTGTGGCGCATATAACCGCCGCAGGTGCGCTGGTTCACGAAAAGCGATGCCAACTTCTCAGCCGCCGTAAGCATTCCGCCTCCATTGTGGCGTATGTCGACAATGAGCCCGTCACAAGGAGCAAGATAACTCATCACCTCATAAAGGTTTCCGTCGCCGAAGAGGGTCTCAAACGTCTCACAGCGTATGTAGCCGACGTTATCGTCAAGCACACGGTATTTCAGCCCGGCAGCTGTAAAATAATCATCGCCCCGTCCGAGATAAATGCGTTCGAGCGAGTCGGAATAGTTTGCCGGATAGTCGTCATACCATGCCGTGTAGCTGGCCACATCATGTGCGGCCACAAGATTCACGTGCCCGTCGCGCAGCTCCGCCAGCATTGCTCCCATCACTTCAAACAACTGTGCGGAAGTGATTCCCGGCACCACGGCGGCACGATATTCCTCGCGGGCCGCCTGCCAGTCAAGCCCGTAGGCCTCCTGTTTCTCCTCGAAAAAACAATAATGCTGATCCATCGTGGTCCACAAGGCATCGAAATTCCCGAGAGCCGTATTATCGGCCACCTCCTCCGTAATGCACGATGAAAACAGACAGGAAAGGACACACGCAAGGGTGAGGTAACGGAACATCGGTCGCATCACTGTTTACAATCGTCGGATTGGTATTCAAGGACAGAAGATGCCCAAACACTTGTCCCTGCCTCTTCTATTTTTTTCTTATGCATGAGTAACATGGCGAAACTGATTCCCCGTTTGTTCCCGTCCTTCAAGGTTTCATCCCTATCTGCTATAAATATCTTGTCGAATTCCTCTATCAGCATATTGACTTTGTGGTTTGTTGATATCGGCTCCATAATCACCTCCTTCTCTGTCTTTTTGCCCTAATCGGTTTTTATTTTGTATTGCCACGACCTTTTCCCTTTTCTCAATTGGTATTTGTTTACAGCCTGACTTTAACCCAACTTCAATAGATCATGTCTTCGCGGCGCGGATCGGCCGCACGGATAATCGAGAAATGCTTGACGCAACCGACAAGGAAGGCATGGCTCCACGCATGGCGTTTCAAGTAATTCACGTTGCTCTGGCGGATGTCGGCCAGATAGCCCAATCGCACCACTGCCGTAGCGACAGGGACATCGAGCGTCAGCAGGCCACGCAGCGTGGGGGCATTGCCGGGATAGGTGAAGCGGACGTTACGGTCATAGTGGCCAAGTGAGAAAATCTCGTAATACGACTGCCCATAGTTTGGTGTAAACATAGCTCCCACCACCGGGGCGTCCAGTTGCGCGCGAGCCGTAAACCAACGACGTGCAAGCCTGAAACGGTAAATAGCCATTACCGATGCGTTCAGCGCCACGTCCAGCCGTGCCTGCGCGGGGTTGTTACCGTTGCGTGTATGGTACTGTCCGCCCAATCCGCCGGCAAGCTGTGCACCTGCCATCAGCCGCAGGCCGGGCATGGGTGTCCAATTATAGTGATAACCGAAACACGCGTCGACCTGCGCACTCCATGCCTTGCCGTCGTCAGTGGGCGAGTGTGTATAGGCCACGCCGCCCATCACAAGCGTCTGCGTCGTGAGGCGGCCGCAAAGCCACCGTGTGGGACGCATCGTCTCGCGCACAACATGAAGTTCCGGTCCCTTGTATTCAAGCGGCGAAAGATAGGTGTCGAGCCGGTTGGTCCGTCCGAAGCCTACGGTCCACGCATGTGAGGTCAACCTGTGACGGGGCACGGTGTCCGTCTGGGCGGAGACCGCCGCAGCACTGCACATAAAGAATATAACGAGGAACAAGCGCAGCATACTACGAATCATTTAATGAAGCAGGAGTGCCACGGAAAGCAAGACTGCCAGCAACAGCATGTTACGCGACGTCCCACCGATCAGGCGGTTGAGGGCACGCCCCCGATGGATGCTTACCATCTCATGCCAAGACCGCACATGGGCCACGAGGTACAACAAAGGAAGAACAGCCGCCCAATGGTGGCCATAAACGGCCAAAACCGCACAACAGGCATAGGCGGCGACGCCTTGCAAGAGGTAGAACAAGCTGCCGAACCGCTCGCCCAAAACGACGATGAGCGTGCGCTTTCCGGCAGCACGGTCGGTGTCGCGATCGCGATAATTGTTGACTACAAGCAGCGTATCGACCGACAGGGCACAAGCGCCGCAGATCCACCCCACGGCCGGAGAAAGATGGCCAGCCTGTACGTAGTACGTGCCACAGACCGGGACCACGCCGAAAAACGCCCATACGAGCAAATCGCCAAGGCCGCAATAGCTAAGCAACGTCGTATAAAGAAAGGCGAAGACAACACATGCAACGCCGATCCAGACAAGCCACCATCCACCATAAGCCAAGAGAAAGAGGCCGACGGCACAAGCGAGACTGACCGTCACGACAATGCCCACACGCATAGCCTGCGGCGAGATCCATCCCTGGGCACAGGCCCGTTCGGGCCCCAAGCGGTCTTCACGGTCTGTGCCTTTCAGGTAGTCATACAAGTCGTTGATAAAATTAGCCGCCACCTGCATCATCAAGGCAAAGGCCACACACAACATCGCCGCCCCCAGCCTGAACGAGCCTTCGGCGGCAGCCAAGGCCGTCGCCGTGACTACGGGAATGAGCGCGGCGGGCAACGTCTTCGGGCGGGCTGCCAAGAGCCACGCTCGGGGCGAGTTTCTACGGACAATCATCATTCTGAAAAATTCATCACTCCGGGCACGCCCCCGGTCGAGCTACAAAGATAGTGCAAACGAGTGGAACGGCCACACACAAGGCCACAGGATTTGTGTGCGACACTCCCGAATGTTATCCCCCAGCTATGCGCAGAAGCAGGAAACGCTCAAAAGAGACAACACGCAGCGACAATCAAGAACGGGACAACTGACAAGGTTTTCTGCCAGAGCGACAGAAATGGCAGGCACCATGACAACAGGCAGGCAAGGTATAACGAAAGTGAGCCACACTGCGTATACAGTGTGGCTCACTTTCGTTGGGGTACCCGGACTCGAACCAGGAAAGACAGGACCAGAATCTGTAGTGTTACCATTACACCATACCCCAATCGCCAAGTAACCTCCGTGGTTACGGGTGCAAAAGTAGATATCTTTTTTCGAACCTCCAAACTTTCTCCTCACTTTTTCATGAAAAATGACAAATAACAGTAGCTTTTACAACCTGCGGCATGAAAAAACCGGCACGTAGCGGGAATCGCCTACGTGCCGGTTCGTTACAAGAAACCCGCCACACTGGCTTCCATCAGAAACGGAAAGCCAGATAGAAGCGGAAGAATTTTGTCTTCAACCGATTTTTGTCCTGCTTCAAGACATCGTCAAAATTGGCGTCACTGCCATCCTCCCATCCGTCGACAGCCTCATCGTCGACCGAGAAGCTCTTGTAGTTCGCCTTTCCCCAACGGCCCTCGAAACCGACCGATATGACTTTCCAGGCAATGCTGCCGCCGAAAGCGAAATTGGGCACGAACTGCACGTTGACTTCATCGTTCATGCTGATAGCCGAAGCAGTAGGCACGAAATGGGCATAAAGTCCCACTTTCAAGTGATGAACAGGGTTGATAGTCACCGACGGACCGAGACGAAGGGCATATTCTGCCTGCCATACACCAAGGTCTATGTCTTCGTCTCCGTCATAAGAATCATAATAATCGTCGTAGCCGTTGCCATATCCTCCGTTCATGCTGCCGTCGGCTGTTTCCATCACGTCCTTATACTTGGCGTAAGTGATGTCCATCCATGAGAAATCGATACCGACCTTGAGCATGCCGAACCATGCCTTCTTCGGGAAATAGTACGTGCGTCCCCACATGGCTGAAATGGCGAGTTCACTGTTCCATTCCAGCCCAGGAACGTCCTGATGAATAAGCGTCTGCTTGCCAATGCCGAGCGAGAACCACTTGGCGCGGTCTTTCCAAATCGCCTTGTCGAGGTCGCTGGCATCTTTGGCCTCGGCGGAAGTGCTCAACGCCTGCACAGCCTGCTGCAAAGAGTCAATCTTCTGATTGAGCGAATCAACACGCGCGTCTTGCGCCCGGCCACTAAGAGCGGCCAACGCAACGGCCAACACTAAAAGTAACTTTTTCATAACAGTGTGATTTATAAGAATTATTAAGGATTAATCCGAATTTACACTGAATTATTCTACGATATTTACCACTCCTTTACCTAAAACGCGGACAAAGTTACGAATAAAACTTAACGCCTGCAAATTTCCCCGTTGCCGAACTGCATCAGACATGGCCTTGTTGCAGAATTGCGAAGTAAAGGCATACTTTTCCCTAAAAATCACAAAAAAGCCCACATTTCCGACGCGGAACTTCACGGTTACGGCAAAAGACCTTAACTTTGCGCCATTAAAATCCATCATTATATCCACCTTTTACACTCATTAATGGAAAAACAAAGCGCATTAGTCCAAGCCATCATAGAAGGTATCCAGGAAAAAAAAGGCAGCCACATCGTCATTGCTGACCTGACATCCATTCCGACGGCTCCCTGCCAGCATTTCATCATCTGCCAAGGCAACTCGCCGCAGCAAGTCGAAGCCATCACGCGCGCCGTGGAAGAATCTGCCCGCACAAAGGCCCACGAAAAGCCGGCCGCCGTTGTCGGACGCACCAATGCCCAATGGGTGGCCATGGACTACGGCACGGATCTTGTCCACATCTTCTTGCCCGACGTGCGCGACTATTATGACCTCGAGCACCTTTGGGAAGACGCCGAAATCACTGCCGTGCCCGACGTCGAATAATCCCCGCAAGTTCCTCACTACATCCATATGAACGAAAACAAGCCGAAAAATAACTTTCCCAAGTTCAGCCTGACTTGGGTCTACGTTCTTGTGCTCATCGGCCTTCTCTTTGCCTTCTGGCAAGGCGACAAGACGAGCAGCGTCAACAAGCAAACGAACTACACGACGTTCAAGCAATACGTAGAAAAAGGCTACGCACAAAGCGTCACCGTCAACAAGACGGAAGGGTTCGTCAGCATGAAGGTCAAGCCTGAACACATCCGCGACGTCTTCAAGCAAGGCGCCCAACAGACCGGCGCGGCGCCCACGGTCAGCACCCAGTATCCCTCTGTCGACAAGGTAGAGGAATTCCTCACCGACCAAGAGTCGAAAGGTACTTTCAAAGGTGCTGTCAACTACGAGGAAAGCAACAACTTCTTCATGGGGCTGCTCGGAACGCTGCTGCCCATCATCCTGCTCGTAGCAGTCTGGATGTTCTTCATGCGGCGCATGGGCGGTGGAGGCAGCGGAGGTGCCGGCGGCGTATTCAACGTCGGCAAGAGCAAGGCACGCCTGTTCGAGAAAGGCTCCGGCCTACACGTCACATTCAAGGACGTCGCCGGACAAGAAGGCGCCAAGCAGGAAGTCCAGGAGATTGTAGACTTCCTGAAAAACCCACAAAAATATATGGTGCTCGGCGGGAAAATCCCCAAAGGCGCCCTACTCGTCGGTCCACCGGGAACGGGCAAGACTCTCTTGGCCAAAGCAGTGGCAGGTGAGGCGGACGTGCCGTTTTTCTCGCTTTCCGGCTCCGATTTTGTCGAGATGTTCGTCGGCGTTGGTGCCAGCCGTGTGCGCGACCTCTTCCGCCAAGCCAAGGAAAAGGCGCCCTGCATCATCTTCATTGACGAAATCGACGCCATTGGCCGCGCCCGCGGAAAGAACCCGGCCCTCGGTGGTAACGACGAACGTGAGAACACCCTCAACCAGTTGCTCACAGAGATGGACGGCTTCGGCACGAACTCCGGCGTCATCATCCTTGCGGCCACCAACCGCGTCGACATCCTCGACAAAGCCTTGCTGCGCGCCGGCCGCTTTGACCGCCAGATCCACGTTGACCTGCCCGACCTCCAAGAGCGTGTGGCCATCTTCAAAGTCCACCTGAAACCGCTCAAACTCGACGATACGGTCGACATCGACCTCCTTGCGCGTCAGACACCAGGATTTTCGGGTGCCGACATCGCCAACGTCTGCAACGAAGCTGCCCTCATCGCCGCCCGCCACAACAAGGAAGCCGTCGGGAGACAGGATTTTCTCGACGCCGTTGACCGAATCATCGGCGGATTGGAGAAGAAAACGCGCGTCATGACAGCCGACGAGAAACGAACGATAGCCTTGCACGAAGCGGGACACGCCACGGTCTCCTGGTTCCTGAAATATGCCAACCCGCTAGTGAAGGTGACCATCGTCCCGCGCGGTCAGGCCCTCGGGGCGGCGTGGTACCTGCCCGAGGAACGTAACATCACGACCAAGGAACAGATGCTCGATGAAATCTGCGCCACCCTGGGCGGACGCGCAGCTGAGGAACTCTTCACGGGACACATATCGTCGGGCGCGCTCAACGACCTCGAAACCGTCACGAAGCGCTCGTACGGCATGGTAGCCTACCTCGGCATGAGCGACGAGCTGCCCAACCTCTGCTACTACAACAATCAAGAATACAACTTCACCAAGCCTTTCTCTGAAAAGACGGCCGAAATCATCGACAAGGAGGTCGGACGCCTCATCGCACAGCAATACGAACGTGCGAAAGGGCTGTTGCAAGAACATGCCGACGGACATGCGCGACTGGCGCAACTCCTGATCGACCGTGAAGTCATTTTCGCCGAAGACGTCGAAGCCATCTTCGGGAAGCGGCCTTGGAAGAGCCGCGCCGACGAACTGCTCGAAGAGGAAAACAAAAAGCCCGCTCCGCAGCTCCCGGAAAGCGAAGTGGCAACCTCAGACACACACGGTCTGCCCATTTCCGGCAAAACGACGGAAACAGCAACAGGGAAAACGGATACTACGCCAGAAACGACAGATGCCACGGCTGGCCAACCCACCCAGGACATAAGAAGCGTCGAGACGGCTGAAGACAAAACAGACAAGGAGGCACGGACATGAGCAACCTGGCCCAACGAAGCCTGACGGGCATCCTCTTCGTGCTCGTACTGGTAGGCGGAATCATCCTCTCGCCGATGACCTTTGCCGCAGTCTTCGCCGCCGTGACAGGACTTACGGTGTGGGAATTCAGCACCATCGTCAACCTACATGGAGGAGCTCAAGTCAACCGCTTCATCAATACCGTCGCAGCAGTCTACCTGTTCTTCGCTTTTTTCGGTTATTGCTCCAACATGACAGGAGCGGAAGCATTCGTGCCCTACCTGCTGTCGGTGATATATCTGCTGGTGAGCGAACTTTACAGGCAAGCGCCCGACCCGCTCCGTAACTGGGCGTTTGCGTTTGCTTCGCAGGTTTATGTCGCCTTGCCTTTCGGCCTGCTCAACGTCCTGGCATTCCAACCCGATCCGGCTTTCAGCATCGCCAGCTATGTCTGGGCCTATCCTTTGGCCATCTTCATATTCCTCTGGGTGAACGACACGGGAGCCTACGTCTGCGGCAGCCTACTCCACCGCTACATCCCCTACAAGCTTTTTCCCCGCATATCGCCCGGAAAGTCGTGGATCGGAAGCATCGGTGGAGCATTGTTCTGCGTAGGAGCGGCTTTCGTTTTGAGCCACTTCTTCCCCGAGATGCCGGCAGCCGCTTGGGCGGGTCTGGCATTGGTGGTTTGCGTGTTCGGCACATGGGGCGACCTGGTAGAAAGCCTGCTCAAACGTCAGTTCGGTCTGAAAGACAGCGGTCACATACTGCCCGGCCACGGCGGCATGCTCGACCGTTTCGACTCTACCCTGCTTGCCGTTCCTGCCGCAGTACTCTATTTTTACACTATATCGGCATTTTGACCCATTGGTGGTTCCGGAAAAATTAGTATCTTTGCAGACAATTCTGCACCCGTGGCGAAATTGGTAGACGCGCCAGACTTAGGATCTGGTGATTTCGGTCGTGTAGGTTCGAGTCCTATCGGGTGCACAGAAAGACAGAAGAGGAAAATTCGGAAGAGTTTTTCTCTTTTTTATTTTTGTAATCGCTTGATATTTTTGCTATTATGGAGAGTGCCTTATTCTCATGGAAGGTTCGATAATCATCAATTTCTTTATCCCACAAAATTCCATCAGGAAAGAGTAAATTTTGGATTCTTTGGCTTAATTCCAACGAAGCATTTTTCCATAAAGTGTCTAATTCACAGCATATTGCAAGTGTATCATCAACTTCACTGTTGAAGTTCGATAAATTTCTTTGGCAATTTGCTAATTCAAGGTCTATTTTAGTAAGTCTTTCCTGCAATGTTTCAACCGTTGCCTCATAAATATCTTCATCAATATCACCCATTCCAAACCGTACTTTGCAATTCTTCATTTTGTTTTGGCATTCGGTTTTCTGTTTTTTCAATAGGGTTTCTGTTTTCCTTTGTTCTTCATCATCAACAGCAATCATCCGACTAATAATATCACGCAAAATACTTGTCAGTTCGTGAGGAATATTGAATGAATGCAAGACATGTTCATATTTGCTATGTAATTTCTTTGCTGATTCATTTGTTTTGCAGCCAATCTGATTGCATTTATAATAATCCAAATTCTTTTTCTTTACAGTGTAAGCTGTAAACGGAGTATGGTCTTTAGCACACAAAACATGGCGTTTCAAAGGAAAGCGTGGCGTTTCTTTTTTATGAGTATATACCCCAGTTCTATCACTCATCATTTCTTGAACACGTAAAAAATCATCATAACTGACAATGTGGGGTTGATTGCCATCTACAAGTTTACCGTTTAACATTTTATGACGGATTTTCCCTGCATAAAAAGGATTACTAAGGATGTTATGCAACTTCTGCTTGGTTAATATCAGTCCATAAGTTTTCAGTTTCTCTATAATTTGGTAATTTGCCATACCTTGTAATTTCCATGCAAAGGCTTTTTTAATCAATTTGCCATCTTCATTTATCGTAAAAGTTGTACCCAATGATTTCCCATGTTTGGTGTAGCCAAGAGGTTTTGCAGCTTCACAGTACACACCATTTTCAAGGCAAAACTTTCGCCCTGATATAAATTTGTCGATACGATTTCCATTGTCCCATTCAGCCAATGTCAGTTTAAATTTGACCATCATAACCCCGTTACGAGTAGAGGTGTCTATTCCTGTTGATGCTTCTACTATGATTACTTTACGCTTTAATAGTTCATCAATAATCGTAGCTCCTTGTCCTACATTTCTACTAAATCTGTCAACTTCGGATATAATAACATGTATGATGGTTTTATCCTTTTTCAATACAGAATACATCTCTTTCAACATAGGGCCTAGTGTTTTGGCAGTTTCATGCGCACCGCCAAAATATCCTTTTATCTTATATCCATTTTGCTTTGCAAATAGTTCACATTTACATTTTTGGTCAGCTAAGGAAGCTCCATTTTTCTCCTGATACTTAGTTGATACTCTCGTACATATTATACAATTCTTCATCGTCTTCTATTTTTTTCTCATTATTAAATCTAATACCTATCTCTGCTATGGCCTGCATATAATCTAAAAGAATACAAGCATCTGTTTGGGATATTCCTAATTGATTAAATTCTTGTTCATAGTCTTGATATTTAATCATTTAATTAAATTGTATACTTCCCTTACGGGTTATTTGTTTTTCGCCTCTTGACCATTCCGGTAATGCCCCAAGACTTCTGAGCGGCAGGGGTAAGCGTAAAACCCTTGTCTTTATAAACTTATACTGTTTCTGTGATTTTCTCCAAAATCTCCTTTCTTCCTAAATCTTATTCCTATTTATACACTCTATGGTCAGAACTGTTTGCTATGACATAATTTTTCCTTTGATGCAAATATACAATTATAAGCCATTGGAGAGAAATGTGTTAAAAAACCGACTTTTGCCGACTTTTATTTGTAACTTTCAGATAATCAGTATTGGAAATTTCTTAATTGTTTTTCTATTTTTATCTAATTAGTATTTTTGATATATTTAACTATAATTAGCATTATCTTGAATTAAAAGAGCTATGATTTAACAAAATTTCATGGACAGTTTTCGTAAAGTGTTAACGCTCGTATGGTCAATTTGCTTACATTTCGGAGAGAATACCCCTTCTTTAACAGCCGAATTTCCTCTGCATACTCTTCTTTCATGGCTTCATCAGACTTTCGATAACCCTGTTTTCGTCCGACAACACCTCCATTAGTACGGAAATTTTGGTAGCCACTATCCATCCTTTCTTTTATTGATTTTCTCTCCATCCTTGCCACTTCCGCTAGGATTGTGATTAGGAATTGGCTCATTGGATTTATTTTTCCGTCTTCCGTTAATGTTTCAATGTGGTAATTATCGATATATAGGCTTATCCCCTTGGCATTGAGCATTTCTATCACTTCCAATACCTGTAATGTGTCACGCCCCAATCGTGATAATTCAGCTACCACAACTTTATCTATATTGTTAACCTCCACATATTCAACCATCCGCAATAGTTCGGTACGCTCAGTATTTTTCTTTGCGCCTGATACTTTTTCAGCAAAAGATGCAGCAATCTCCCATCCATTACGTTTGGCCAATCTCGTAAGTTCATTGATTTGTCTATCGTAATCCTGCATATTGGTTGATACCCTTGCGGACAATACTACTTTCATATATGAATTGATTTATATGTTATTTATTACACTGCAAAGTTAACACAAATATCATATTTAGCCAAAAACAAACGGCCAACTAAAGTTAATTATCTGTTACCTGGTTGATATTTTATGTCAATTTTGTACCTTTGCAAACAAAAGTATAGAATATGGAATACAACCTGAGTAGCAAAGTGAAAGAATTATGCCGTCAAAGAGGCATTCAACTTAAAGATTTGGCAAAAGGAATGGGAATAGCCCCTGAAAGCCTTAGTCGGGCCATCAATGGCAATCCTCAACTGTCTACCATCAAAA
>HF989177.1 GCA_000431275.1 Prevotella sp. CAG:755
TTTGAGGCCATCGTGGAGAACGAACAGGTGCTCCATTTTTTTCAGCCCCTTGTTCCCGACATCGAGCGGGCATTGCGCAGGGAACTGAAAAACAGCCAGCTGCACATGCGGCTGCGTGTGGCCGAAGCACGGGAGCAAGTCCGTGTGTACAGCAAGCGTGAGCAGTTCCAGCAAATGCTGGAACGCAGCGAAGGCCTGCGGAAACTGAATGCGGAACTGGGCCTGACCCTTTCCTGACGCCTTCCCGACCGTCCTTCCGGGCGGTGGAACCACATGTCCGGCTGACGGTTTTGCCCGTCGGCCGGACATCGCTTTTCCGTCCGGCTGCCAGAATTTTCCGTCCGGCTGACGGATTTTTCTGGACGGCTGTCCGTTTCCCGTGCGGGCCTGCCTGCTCCCGGGGGCGTCGGTGTCGTGACGGCCCCGGGCGTTGCGGACAGATTAAAACAAGCTTCGGGTTGCGCGTGTGGGCGAAAAAGCGTATCTTTGTCTGCCTTTCACGAAGGGAAAGGAATGACTGGAAATCCTAACAAAATCAACAAAAATATGGAAACAACGGAAAACAAATACGTGGCAGTCGCCTACGAACTCTACACAACGGGCGAAGACGGCGTGACCGAGCTGGTCGAGAAGGCTCCCGTGGAGCATCCTTTCCAGTTTATCTCCGGAATGGGCTTCACGCTCGACGCCTTTGAGCAGCAGGTAGCCCCGCTGAACCAGGGCGACAAGTTCGATTTCGTCTTGGCCAAGGAGGACGCCTATGGCGACTATGAGGAAAAGCGCGTGCTCCATCTCGACCGCCAGATGTTCTGTGTGAACGGTCATTTCGACAAGGAAAACATCTATCCGGGCAACGTGATCACCCTGCTCAACGAAGACGGCAACCACTTGCAGGGTCTTGTGCTCGAAGTCGGCGAGAAGGAGGTGACGGTCGACATGAACCACCCCCTTTCGGGCAAGTCGCTCCACTTCAAGGGCGAAGTTGTCGTGATGCGTCCGGCGACGAACGACGAGATCCAAGGATTCATCAACCGCATGAGCGGCGAGGGCTGTTGCTGCGACGGCTGCGGAGGAGGCTGTGGCGACCACGAGGACGGCCATGGCGACGGCCATCACTGCTGCGGCCACCACGACGGCGGTCATGAGGGATGCGGCCATCACGGCGGCCACCACGAAGACGGCCACTGCTGCGGCGGGGGCCACTGCCACTGACCTAACGCCCCAGCAGGGTTAAGACGGACGTCATGAATACGTTTGGAAACATCTTCCGCCTGACCTCGTTCGGCGAGAGCCACGGGGCGGGCATCGGAGGCGTGCTCGACGGCTTCCCGGCAGGCGTGGAAGTGGACCTCGACTTCCTCCAAAGCGAGCTCGACCGCCGCCGGCCGGGACAGAGCCACCTGACCACAGCCCGTAAGGAGCCAGACCGCGTCGAACTGCTCTCGGGCGTGTTCGAGGGGCGCACCACCGGGACGCCTATCGGCTTCCTCGTGCGTAACGAAAACCAGCATTCGGCGGACTATGACAACCTGCGCGACGTCTTCCGCCCCTCTCATGCGGACTACACCTACGTCCAGAAATACGGCCTGCGCGACCATCGCGGCGGCGGACGCTCATCGGCACGCGAGACGATAGCGCGCGTCGTGGCGGGAGCCTTTGCCAAGATGGCGCTCCGCACGCGCGGCATCTCCGTATATGCCTACACGTCGCAGGTCGGGCCTGTCGCGCTCGACGCAGATTATACGCACTACGACCCGGCACTCATCGAGACAAACGCAGTGCGCTGTCCCGACGCCGTCAAAGCCGAAGAGATGGCCCGACTCATTGCCGACGTGAAAGGGCGGGGCGACACCGTGGGTGGTGTCATAACGGGCGTGGTGACAGGCTGCCCCGCCGGTCTGGGCGACCCCGTGTTCGGCAAACTGCATGCCCGCCTCGGTGCGGCCATGTTGTCCATCAATGCCGTCAAGGGCTTTGAGTATGGCGAGGGCTTCGCCGGCGCTGCCGGCTATGGCAGCGAGCAGAACGACCGTTTCTGTCCCGACGGAAAGGGCGGCATTACGACGCTGACCAATCATAGCGGCGGCATCCAGGGCGGCATCAGTAACGGGCAGGACATCTATTTCCGCGTGGCCTTCAAGCCCGTGGCAACCCTCCTGATGGCGCAGCAGACCGTCGACACAGCCGGACGGCCCACCTCGCTCACGGCGCGCGGCCGGCACGACGCTTGTGTCCTTCCGCGCGCTGTCCCGGTGGTCGAAGCGATGGCTGCGATTGTGATTCTGGACGCACTTCTGCAAGAACGCAGCGCACGATGGTAAAAAATCTATCGCAGTTAAGGTTTTTTAGCTATTGGGGGGGGTGAAATTTGCTTCCCTGTTTGTAACTTTGCAGTGTTGTCGTGAGATAACGTAACTATTTATTAGTTAAGTCTAGTTTAGTTTTTGTGTTGGTTAAGGGAGTGCCTGTCGATCGCAGGACTCCCTTAATTTTTTGCCCGCTTCGGCCCTGCGGGGCAGGGGCGTGGGAGGGATGCCACGGTGCCTGTCCCGTCCGTACTGTCAGGGCTCCCGTCAACACGGTCGCTGCGTTCGTTTTTCCTGTCGCAGCATCCGTGTTCCCTCTCAGTACGGGAACAGAAAAAGGCGGGGAACAAAGGGAGTGCGTCCCCGTTCCCCGCCTTGCTTGTGGCGGTTGCTTTTGCGCTGTCGGGCCGTGTCAGCCGGCCGTGGCAGCCGCGGTTATCGGATGAAAAGCAGTTCGCGATATTTCGGCAGCGTCCACATCTCGTCCTCGACGATGAGTTCGAGCTTGTCGATGTGGTAGCGGATGCTTTCAAAGTAAGGTGCGATCTGGTCGTGGTAGGCGATGGCCTTTTCGCGGATGTTGGTGATTCTGTTCACGGCTTTGCGCGTTTCAACCATTTCGTCCACCGCTTTGGCAATAAAGCTGGTGTGTTTGTTGATTTTCTCAATGATTTCCAGATTGTATGCCGTGAGTTCCTTCGCCTTCTCGCGGGGAAAAATGTCGTAGACCTTGTGCACACTGTCGATGAGCTCGCTTTGATACTTGGTGGCCACGGGGATAATGTGGTTCATGGCGAGATCTCCAAGGACGCGGGCCTCGATCTGGACCTTCTTCTGGTAAGTCTCGAACTTGATTTCGTTGCGTGCGGCCAGTTCGTGGCGGTTCATCACATGCATCGACTCGAACATCTGGATGGTTTCGGGATCGAGGTAGCGGTCGAAGTTGAGCGGGCAGCTGGTCTCGCAGTCGAGCCCGCGGCGCTGTGCCTCTTTCTTCCATTCCTCGCTGTACCCGTTCCCGTCGAAGTGGATGGGGCGGCAGGTCTTGATGTCGTCACGCAGGACGCTGAGGATGGCTTCGGTCTTTTCTTCGCCGCTGGCGATGAGGGCGTCCACGCGTTCCTTGAAACTGGTGAGCGCTTCGGCCACTGCGGTGTTGAGCATGAGCATGGAGCTTGCGCAGTTGGCCGAAGACCCGGCCGCGCGGAACTCAAAGCGGTTTCCGGTGAAAGCAAAGGGCGACGTGCGGTTACGGTCGGTGTTGTCGACAGTCAGTTCGGGGATTTGCGGGATGTCCAAATCCATGTTGTGCTTCGTGCTGAGCTTGAAGAGCATCTCGTTGCTGCTGTTTTCAATCTCGTCGAGCAGCCGCGACAATTCCGTGCCGAGGAATGAGGAAATAATGGCCGGGGGCGCTTCATGGCCACCGAGACGGTGTACGTTCGTGGCGCTCATGATGGATGCTTTGAGCAGTCCGTTGTGTTTGTAGACCGCCATGAGCGTCTCGACGATGAACGTGATGAAGCGCAGATTCTCTTCGGGTGTCTTGCCCGGAGCGTGGAGCAGGATGCCCGTGTCGGTTTGCAGGGACCAGTTGTTGTGCTTACCGGAGCCGTTGATGCCGGCAAAGGGCTTCTCATGGAGCAGACAGCGGAAGCCATGCTTGCGCGCCACGTTGCGCATGAGCGACATGATAAGCATATTGTGGTCGACGGCAAGGTTACACTCTTCGTAGATCGGGGCGAGTTCGAACTGGTTCGGGGCGACCTCGTTGTGGCGTGTCTTGACCGGGATGCCGAGTTCCAGCGCTTGGATTTCCAGTTCCTTCATGAAGGCTGCCACGCGCTCCGGTATGGCGCCGAAGTAGTGGTCCTCCATTTGCTGGTTCTTTGCCGAGTCGTGCCCCATGAGCGTGCGGCCCGTCAGAAGCAGGTCGGGGCGTGCGGCATAGAGGCCTTCGTCGACGAGGAAGTATTCCTGCTCCCACCCGAGGTTGACTATGACGCGGCGGACGTCGGGATTGAAGTATTGCGCCACGGCGGTGGCGGCTTTGTCCACGGCGAGGAGCGATTTTTTCAGGGGAGCCTTGTAGTCGAGCGCTTCGCCGGTGTATGAGATGAATACGGTTGGGATCATCAGTGTGTCTCCGACGATGAACACCGGTGACGCCGGGTCCCATGCTGAGTATCCGCGTGCTTCGAAAGTCGAGCGGATGCCGCCGTTGGGGAACGACGAGGCGTCGGGCTCCTGCTGGACGAGTTGTTTGCCTGAGAATTCCTCGATGACACTGCCCTTTCCGTCGTGTTCGACGAACGAGTCGTGTTTCTCGGCAGTGCCTTCGGTCAGCGGTTGGAACCAATGCGTGCAGTGGGTCACTCCCATGTCGATGGCCCACTGCTTCATGCCTTGCGCTACCTCGTTGGCTACTTGAAGGTCGAGGGCTGTGCCGTTTTCGATCACTTCACGCAGTTTTTTGTAGGTGTCGAGTGGGAGATACTTGAACATCTTCTCTTGATTGAAGACGTATTTCCCGAAATACGCGCTTGGACGCTCTTTGGGCTGGGACACTTCGAGAGGCCGCTTGCTGAACGCGGCTTCAACGACTTGGAATCTTAGGTTTGACATGGTGTCTTATGGATAAAGTTGAAGGTGTGACGTGTGTGTTGTGCCGCCAGGGCGGCGTTCGGGACGGGTGTTTAATCCCCGTCGAGATAGCGGCGTGTGAGGCCGTCGAAGCAGTCGATGCGCCGGTCGCGCAGGAAAGGCCACCAGCGGCGGACGCGTTCAGACCGGCCGAGGTCGAGGTCGACCGTGAAGCTGCATTCCTCGTCCGCGGGGGCCTGACGGAGGATTTCGCCTTGGGGACCGGCCACGAAGCTGCTGCCCCAGAACTGGATGCCGGCTGTCTGGCCCGAAGGGTCGGGCTCGTGGCCTGTGCGGTTGACAGCGATGAGCGGAAGGCCGTTGGCTACGGCGTGGCCGCGCTGTACGGTGATCCATGCTTCCCGTTGACGCGCCTGTTCTTCGGGGGCGTCGCTGCTTTCGAAGCCTATGGCCGTCGGGTAGATAAGTATCTCTGCGCCCTGCATCGCCATGAGACGCGCGCCTTCGGGATACCACTGGTCCCAGCAGACCTGTACGCCGAGCCGTCCGACCGACGTGTCGATGGGGTGGAATCCGAGGTCGCCGGGCGTGAAGTAGAACTTCTCATAATAGGCAGGGTCATCGGGAATGTGCATCTTGCGGTAGCGGCCGGCGATGCTGCCGTCGGCTTCGAAGACTACGGCGGTGTTGTGATAGAGTCCGGCTGCCCGACGTTCGAAGAGCGACGTGACAAGCACTATGCCGTGGCGCCGGGCCTCGTCGGAGTAGAAAGCGGTGGCAGGGCCGGGGATGGGCTCGGCCAGATCGAACTGGTCGGGATTTTCAGTCTGGCAGAAGTAGAGTGAGTCGTGCAGTTCCTGCAACACGATGAGGCGTGCGCCGTCGCCGGCCAGGTGGCCGATGGCTTCGGCCAGGCGGGTGCGGTTTTGCGCCACGTCGGCCGTGTTGGCTTGCTGGACGATGCCTATGCGTAGGATGCGGTTCATCTTTTCGGGTGTATATTATAATAATGTGTGGTGTGCCAGTCAGAGCACGCCGGCGGGGAACTGCATGGTGGCGCAGTGGAGCGAGCCGTGCTGGCGGATGAGCGGGCGGCAGTCGATGCCTGCGAGGTCGTAGCCCACGAATGCCTGTGCGAGCGCGCGGCGGGCGTCGTCGTCGTGCTCCGGTTGCCCGTAGGTGGGATAGAGCACGGTGGAGTTCATCACCAGGAAGTTGGCATACGTGGCGGGCAGGCGTTCGCCTTCGTCATAGATGGCGTCGGGCCAGGGCAGGGGCACGAGGCGGTAGGGCTTGCCTTCGGCCGTGCGGAAACCCTGGATTTGTGCTTCCATAGCCTGCAAGTCGGCATAGTGCGGGTCATCGGGCCGGTCGCAGCGGACGTAGGCTATCGTGTCGTCGGGACAGAGGCGCGCCAACGTGTCGACGTGGCTGTCTGTGTCGTCGCCGTCGAGATGGCCATGGTCGAGCCACAGGACGCGTTCTGTGCCCAACCAGGCGTGCAGCCGTTCTTCGATCTCTGCCCGGCTGAGTCCGGGGTTGCGGTTGGGATTGAGCAGGCATGCCGACGTCGTGAGGATAGTGCCCCGGCCGTCGCTTTCGATGCTGCCCCCCTCGAGGGTGAAGTCGAGGTGCGGGGCGTAATCGCCGCGCACCATCCCGGCCTCGTGCAGGCGGCGGTTGATGGCGTTGTCACGGTCGGCGGGAAACTTGCCGCCCCATCCGTCGAACCGGAAGTCGAACAGTTCGGTCCGCCGTCCGCCCACGACGGAGAGGAAGCCGTGGTCGCGCGCCCAAGTGTCGTCCGTGGGGCAGGCAAAGAGCACCGTGTTCTCCACCACACGGCGGGGCAGGC
>HF989178.1 GCA_000431275.1 Prevotella sp. CAG:755
CCTCACGGCGACGCAATTCGACACCTTCCGGTTCGACAACATGGATCACCGCTTCGCACAACGCGGCACGCCCCGCCATTTCGGCATCGACGTGAAGGTGCACTTCTGACCGCCGGCATGGCGTAACCGCCACCGCCAGGCATAACCCGGCCCAGACACCCGCGACAACACGCCCGCCGTGCGGAAAACCCTGTCACAGCCACAACAGCCCGCATCACGGCGCGAACACAAGTTTCGCGTCATGATGCGGGCTTTCCCATCCTGTCCGGGATTCCTGCCAGCCGGTCCGCCTTTTCTGTCAGCCATTCCGTAATTCCTATCGCAGCGACAGAAAATCCCGTCAGCCGCACCGTCCCAGGCATAAGGGTGACAGGGGCGGCACCATGGTATTTCGGACCGCCTCCCAAAGCATCTGCGGCGCTTTTCCGAACATCCGGGACACGGCATCACCCGAAGGGCAACACAAAAGCGCCGCCGTCCCGAAGGACAGCGGCGCTGCATATGTACACCCAGGCAGGTGTCACTTCAAACCTAACTTCTTTGCTATTTTAGCGGGGATGGCGTCTTTGTGGATGAGGATGTTCATCGTCTTGTAAGCCACATAGGGTTTCGAAGCATAGAAAATGCCATCATACTTGCCGTACTTGCCCCACGAGTTCTTGACCATGAAATACTCGTTTCCGAGGCTGTCTTTCGCAAGACCGTAGATCTGCATACCGTGGTCGTCGGTGGTCGTCCAGTTGTCGAACCCTTCCTGACGCATCTCCTGTGTGATCGTCAGCTCGCCGGCCGGGGCTTTCTTCACAGCGGCGTCGTTCGTGGCGTTCGTACCGGTCCAGCGGGCTGCGTCCGAACCCGTTTTGTCACGGGCAGCCTTCGTATCGGGCACGCGGGCGATGCCGTCGCGGCCGAAGCCGGCCTCGCTGACGTCAGCACCCCAGGCGAAAGTGTAACCGTTGCGCACGGCGTTATCCATCACCTCCATGAATTCGTCGAGGGGCAGGTTGTAGCTCTGGGCCCAGCGCCAGTTGTCCTGGACTTCGATGACGAACTGCGTATAGAACGGATGGTGCGTGAAAGAGGTGAGCGAGACGTAATCGTCAGGGTTCAGGCCAAGGCTCTCCATGTAGCTCTTCGGCGTGTAGCTCTTGCCGTCTTTCTTGAACTCCTTGGGCAGTTCGCCGACATAACTGTCATAGATGCCGTAAAGGCCGTTGATCCAGCAGGGAGAGAGCTTGCGGAAATTTCCCTTGGCGATGGCGCGCACGTAAGCGCCTGCCACGGCGTCGAGCTCGTTGTGGTTGAAAAGCGTGTCGCCATAGAGGCTACCCGGGGCAGCCATGGCCTCCTGCGGCACCATACCGTAGTTTTTCATGCAGTACACCACGTCGTAAAAGCTGCCGCCCTGCGAGAACGAGATGTCGCC
Source organism: Prevotella sp. CAG:755 (assembly GCA_000431275.1). Classification (GTDB taxonomy): domain Bacteria; phylum Bacteroidota; class Bacteroidia; order Bacteroidales; family Bacteroidaceae; genus Alloprevotella. The sequence goes on from HF989178.1 coordinate 1,427, forward strand.
ATGGAGGCGCACGGCAGCCTTTGCGCGATCAATCATGGTGTGATAGACGACAAAGGATTCGCACAAGTCGTGCGTGCCTTTACCCATGCGGAGCAGCTCGCTCTCGAAGAAAGCCAGAGAGGAGAAGGCCCAGCACGTGCCGCTCTGGTTCTGGTCCTTGATCGAAGTGATCGGGTTTTCTTTGATAACCGTGAACTTCACGGTGTCGTTTTTCGCTGTCGTTTTCTTTTCTTGCGCAGCGGCGGGCGCAGCGAGGAGGCAGGCTGCCGCAGCGATAAGAAGAATTTTCTTCATCTTGCTTTTTCTTGTTATTATGTGATTAATGTCAGTAAGTTCAATAGATCAGCGGACTGGCGTCGCGGTGCGCGGCCACGTAGTCCTCGACTTCATCGGCGCGGTATGGGATGCGTTCCTTACCGAGGAAGCGGCAACCGTCGGCCGTGATAAGCACATCGTCCTCTATGCGGATGCCGCCGAAGTCCTTGTACGTTTCGATGGCATCAAAGTTAAGAAATTCTTTATTTACTCCCTTCGTGCGCCAAAGGTCAATAAGGTCGGGGATAAAGTAGATTCCAGGCTCGTCCGTAACGACAAAGCCTTCTTCAAGGCGCCGGGCGAAACGCAGGCTCGCCGTCCCGAATTGCGACGAGGGGCGCACCTCGTCATCATAGCCGACATAGGTTTGCCCGAGGCCCTCCATGTCGTGCACGTCCATACCCATCATGTGTCCCAGTCCATGGGGGAGGAAGAGGGCATGGGCGCCAGCGGCGACAGCTGCTTCGGTGTCGCCCTTCATCAGGCCGAGGGCTTTGAGCCGGTCGGTCATCAGGCGGCACACGTCCATATGTACGTCCCACCATTTCACTCCCGGACGCGCCACACTGAGCGCCAGGTCGTGGCAGTCGCAGACAATGTCGTAAATCTCGCGCTGACGGGTGTCGAACTTGCCGCTGACGGGCGTCGTGCGGGTGTGATCGGAACAATAGTTGTCGTTCGTCTCTGCTCCGGCGTCGCAGAGCATGAGACGGCCGGCCTCCAAGGGGCGCGGAGAAGGGTAGCCATGAAGAATCTCGCCGTGCATGGTGACAATGCTGGGGAACGAGACGATGCAGCCGTAGGACGAGGCGATGCCGTCGAGCACGCCGCCGATGTATTGTTCCGTGACGCCGGGACGGCACAGCCGCATGGCCGCGGTGTGCATACGGTGGCCGATGGCGCTCGCCCTTTCGAGTTCTTCGATTTCCTCTGCCGACTTCTTCGAGCGCAGTTTCACGACAGCGTGGATCAGCTCCTTGGAAGCCGCCTCGCGCTGCTCGCTCGGATGGATGCGGAGCAGGTCGAACAGCTGTATCTGGATGTCGAACCGGTAAGGCGGAAGGAAGTGCACGGTGCGGCCGCCCTTGACGGCTTCGTCTACGAGCGTTTGCAGGCGGCCCATAGGCGCCGTTTCGGCCACACCGACCTCGGCGGCCATGTCGCCGACACTCTTGACCGAACCGTACCAGACGATGTCGTCAATGTCGATCTCGTCGCCCACGAGGAGCTCCCGGCCGCTGTCGGCGTCGATAACGCCTACCAGGCCGTCGCGTTTCTGCCCGAAGAAGTAGAGGAACGAACTGTCCTGGCGGAACTTGTAGGCATTGGCGGGGTAGTTGACGGGACTGTCGTTGTTCCCGAAGATGAGGATGAGCCCGTGGCCCACCAGCTGGCGCAATGCGGCGCGCCGCTCAGTATAGGTTGTTTTGGAGAACATAGGCCTTCGTCATATTAGTTTTACCGCACAAAAATACGGCTTTTTCTCAGAAAACACTATATTTGTTCCACTTTTTTCCCTTGCTATGATCATCGACGACAAAACCGGACTTGTATTGGAGGGAGGCGGGATGCGCGGCGTCTTCACCTGCGGCGTGCTCGACTACCTGCTCGACCGGCACATCCACTTCACTTATTGCGTCGGCGTGTCGGCCGGGGCGTGCAACGGGCTCTCTTATGTCAGCCGCCAGCGAGGCCGTGCGAAAAAGACGAACGTCGACATGCTCGACAAGTACCACTACATCGGACTCCGCTTCCTGTGGCAGCAACACAGCATCCTCGACCAGAAGACACTCTACGACCGGATGACGAATGAGCTGCTGCCTTTCGATTTTGAGGCATACTTCCAGAGCGGACAGGTGTTCGAGATCGTCACGACGAATTGCCGCACGGGCGCTGCCTGTTACCTCACCGAGACGGGCGACCCGCAGCGCCTCGTCCAGCTGGCACGGGCTTCGAGCAGCCTGCCCTACGTCTGCCCCATCACAGACGTCGACGGCGAACCGATGCTCGACGGAGGCATCGTCGACTCCATACCGGTCGAGCGGGCCATCGCTACCGGACATGGTTTCAACGTCGTTGTCCTGACGCGCAACCGGGGCTACCGCGACACCGCGCACGACCACCGGCAACCGGCTTTCGTCTATAAGAATTATCCGCGCCTGCGCGCCCGCCTCAGCCGGCGCCACGCTTATTACAACCGGGAACTTGAACTCGTCGACCGCCTTGAAAGCGAGGGCCGCATCCTTGTCATCCGTCCCGAACGCCCCCTGCGCGTGGACCGCCTGACCGACGATGTTTCCCTGCTCACCGACCTCTACAACGAGGGCTACGACTGCGCCTGCCGTGCGCTGCAAAGCGTTGACATCAGACTGTGACAACGGACACGGA
>HF989179.1 GCA_000431275.1 Prevotella sp. CAG:755
GGAAAGCGTGCGAAAAGCCGGAGGATTTTCGCGGCAGCGGTTTCGGGACAGTGGCTTGGCACATCGTTTGCTCCAGAATGTGACACACTTTTTGCAGTCGGCAGCGACAGGAAAAACGGTCGCAGTGACAGGATAATCAGAAGCAGTGACAGAAAAAGCGGGACTACTGGCCGTTGTGTCCATCCGCCCGACAGCGGAGGCGCCGGCCGGATACGCTCTCCTCCGCCAACGGTGCCAGCGGTATCAAAAACTGTCCGAGGCTGCGTGGAAGGACGATGAAAGTTCTTAAAAGTGTGAAATAAACCAAACAAAGGGGATAAAACGATACGGCCAAAGCGAAAAAACCGTACCTTTGTACCTCAAATTGGATAGGTGTACTTATGCGTCAATTAAAGATTAATAAAAGTATTACGAACCGTTCGAGTGCGGCGTTAGACAAGTACTTAGTTGAAATAGGCAGAGAGGAACTGATTTCTACCGATGAGGAGGTAGAGCTGGCTCAACGCATCCATCATGGTGACGATGCAGCACTTGAAAAGCTGACGCGGGCCAACCTGCGCTTCGTAGTCTCTGTGGCGAAGCAATACCAGAACCAAGGATTGGCGCTCAACGACTTGATCGACGAAGGCAACTTGGGGCTTATCAAGGCCGCCAAGAAGTTTGACGAGACCCGTGGCTTCAAATTCATCAGCTATGCCGTGTGGTGGATTCGCCAGAGTATCTTGCAGGCCATCTCCGAGCAGAGCCGCATTGTGCGCATGCCGTTGAACCAAGTGGGGTTCCAGAGCAAGCTGACGAAAGCTATCGTCAATTTCGAGCAGGAGTACGAACGGCGTCCGTCGGTGCAGGAACTGGCCGACCTGCTTGACGTCGAGCCGAGCAAGGTGCAGGAAGCGCTGGGGACGAACGGGAAAAAGGTGTCGGTGGACGCCCCGTTCCAGGACGACGACTCGAACTGCCTGGTCGACATCATGACCGACGAGTCGGCACCCTCGACCGACAACGAGATGGAGCGCGAGTCGCTCTCGGCCGACCTTGACGCGGCGCTCAGCATCCTTTCGGAGCGCGAACAGCTTGTGCTGAAAATGCTCTTCGGCATCGGGCGTAACGAGATGACCGCCGAAGAGGTGGCCAACACGCTCAACCTGACCCGTGAGCGTGTCCGCCAGATCAAGGAGCGCGCCCTGCGTCGCCTGCGTGAGGACGACAACATTCGCATCCTGACTAAGTATTTGGGCTAAGCCGGACCCGAAATCCGGTTGTGTAAACGGAGCTTCCGGGAGTCTTTCCCGGCGGCTCCGTCTGTTTTTGTGCCGTCCGTCCCGCGCGGTTGTCGGGATGTGTGTGCGGCCTGTGGCGGTTTGAGCGCCGTCTCGCTGTGGCAGAGAGCCGGTGGGCAGCCTCGGAGAGGCTGCCTGTCCAGCTGTCCCGTAGTTCCGCGGAGGCTGTTGCGGCGGCTGATGGGAAAAAGAGAGGGGAAGCTTTGTCGGCTTCCCCTCTCGCTGTGTCTGGTCGGAAAGGTATGCTTACTCGGCCTCTTCCTGAGCCGGGATGTCCTGACGGTAGTCTGCCAGCTGCTCGGGCGTCATCTTCATGATGAAGTTGTTGTGCTTCTCAATCTCGCTCTCGGCGAAGTTGGCATAGACGCGGGCGCTCTTGGCGAAGAGCTCGGGTGCTTGGCTGGCGTTGTAGATGAGCAGGTGAAGCATGATGCAGTCGGCGGCCATCTCGACGAGATGACGGGCGCAGATGTCGTGCATTTCCTGGTCCTTGGCGTCCTTCACGTGGGCGGTGCAGGCCTCGAACTTGTCAGCCATGGCTTTGACGCGGGCCTTGAGCGGTTCCATCTCGGCCGAGCAGGGCTGGGCTTCAAAGTCGCGCATCTGGGCCAGGTAGCTGCCGTTGGTGACGTAGCGGATGGCTGCAACGACCTGGAGCTGCGTCGTGCCTTCGTAGATGCTCGTGATGCGGGCGTCGCGGTAGTAGCGCTGGATGGGGTAGTCCATCATGAAGCCCGAACCACCGAGGATCTGGATGCCGTCGTAGGTGTTCTGGTTGGCATATTCGGAGTTCATGCCCTTGGCCAGCGGTGTGAGGCTGTCTGCCAGCTTGGCATAGGTTTTCTGTTCCTTGCGTTCGTCGGCGTCGAGCTTACGCTCGCGGGCGATGTCGTCGAGGGCTTTGTAAATGTCGACGTAGCGGGCGCACTGGTAGAGCAGGGCGCGGCCGGCGTCGAGCTTAGCCTTCATGAGGGCGAGCATGTCGTAGACAGCCGGGAAGTTGATGATGGCTTTGCCGAACTGTTCGCGGTCTTTGGCATAGGCGAGGCCTTCGTTGTAGGCGCCTTGGCTGATGCCGACGCTTTGGGCGGCGATGCCGAGGCGGGCTCCGTTCATCAGGGCCATCACGTACTTGATCAGGCCGAGCTTGCGCTCGCCGCAGAGTTCGGCGTGGGCGTTCTTGTAGACAAGCTCGCATGTCGGGGAGCCGTGAATGCCGAGCTTGTTCTCGATGCGGCGCACGTTGACGCCGCCTTGGCGCTTGTCGTAAATGAACATCGAGAGGCCGCGGCCGTCTGTCGTGCCCTCTTCGGAACGGGCGAGGACAAGGTGGATGTCGGCGTCGCCGTTGGTGATGAAGCGTTTCACGCCGTTGAGCAGCCAGCAGCCTTCTTCTTCGCTGTATGTGGCTTTGAGCATGACGCTCTGCAAGTCGGAACCGGCGTCAGGCTCGGTCAGGTCCATCGACATGGTCTCTCCGGCGCAGACGCGGGGGATGAAGCGGCTGTGCTGGTCTTCGTTGCCGAACTCATAGAGCGTCTCGATGCAGTCTTGCAGGCTCCATATGTTGCCGAAGCCGGCATCGGTGGCGGCGACGATTTCGGCGCACATGGTGTAAGGCGTGATGGGGAAGTTGAGGCCGTCGTACTTGCGGGGCATCGTCATTCCGTTCATGCCGGCCTGTACCATGGCTTCGAGGTTACGCTTCGTGCCGGAAGCGTATTCCACGCGGTCGCCTATGTGGTGGGGGCCTTCGAGGTCTACTCCCTCGGCGTTGTCGGCGATGGTGGTGGCGCCAATTTCGCCTACGATGTCGAGCACGCGGTCATACGAATCCATGGCGTCGTCGAAGTCGACGGGCGCGTAGTCGAAGCTGTCTTTGTCGCGGAAGTTGCGTTCTTTCAGTTCGACAATCCGCTTCATCAGGGGGTGGTTCAGCTCGAACCGGAGTTCAGGATGGTCTGTATAATTGTTTGCCATTTTTCTTAGATTGATTGGGCGTTTGTTTACTTACTGTTCTCCTTGTAATACTTGATAAGCTTCGGCACGACGTCCTCGACGGCACCGGTGATGACATAGTCGGCGATGTCGTTGATGGGGGCGTTGGGGTCGGTGTTGATGGAGATGACGATGCCGCTCTCCTTCATGCCGGCCACGTGCTGTATGGCGCCGCTGATTCCGCAGGCGATGTAGACTTTCGGGCGCACCGTGACGCCGGTCTGGCCGATTTGCAGGTCGTGCTCGCAGAAGCCTGCGTCGACGGCGGCGCGGCTTGCGCCCACTTCGCCGTGCAGTTCCTCGGCCAGTTTGCGGAGCAGGTCGAAATTCTCCTTGCTTCCGACGCCGTAGCCGCCGGCTACGATGATGGGGGCGCCTTTGAGGTTGTTCTTGGCTTTTTCCACGTGGCGTTCTATGACCTTGACGACGTAGTCGGTCGAGGGGACGAAGTCGTCGACGTTGTGCGCGATGACTTTGCCTTTATAGGCCGGGTCGAGCACTTCGGCTTTCATCACGCCGCTGCGTACGGTGGCCATTTGCGGACGGTGGTCAGGGTTGACGATGGTGGCGACGATGTTGCCGCCGAAGGCCGGACGGATCTGGAAGAGCAGGTTGTCGTAGTGCTTGCCGGCTTTCTTGTCGTCGTACGAGCCGATTTCGAGGGCCGTGCAGTCGGCCGTCAGGCCGCTGGTGCATGACGAGGAAACGCGCGGCCCGAGGTCGCGGCCGATGACGGTGGCTCCCATCAGGCAGATCTGTGGTTTCTCTTGCTTGAAGAGGTTTACCATGATCGAGGTGTGCGGCTTTGAGGTGTAGGGGAAGAGGCGGGCGTCATCGAAAAGGTGGAGCGTATCCACACCGTAGGGGAGGACTTGCTGTTCCACCTTGCCCGTAATGCCGGAGCCGATGCAGACGGCTTCGAGCTGTACGCCGAGTTCAGTGGCGAGTTTGCGGCCTTTTGTCAGGAGTTCGAGGCTGACTTCCTCGACGGTCGTTCCTTCTATTTCGCAGTATACAAAAACGTTGTTCATAGTGTCCTTTTTTCGCCGGCTGGCCGTGGCGCGGTGCGCGGGTGGCCGGGACCGGCTTGTTTGTGTATGGTTTATCCGATGGTGTGGCTGGCGAGGAGTTCTTGAACGAGGCCTTCGACTTCGCTGTCGCTGCTGCCGAGGCGTTTGCTCTCTTTTGCTTTGAACACGATGTTCTGCACGGCTTTCACCTTGGTGGGCGAGCCGGCCAGACCGCACTGGCTGAGGTCGGCGTCGACGTCGGCCGCGCCCCATTGGGTCACCGTGAGGTAGGGCTTCTTCTTGTATTCGTCGGCATAGGGCAACTCTTCGGGCATCTCCATGGGGGCCATGGCGCGTTTGTACTTCATGACGAGTTTGGCGTTGCGCGGGCGGCAGGGGTCGGCGCTGCCGTTGACGGTCAGCACGATGGGCAGCGGGGCCTCGACGGTTTCGATGCCTCCGTCGATGTGGCGGCGCACGGTGATCTTGCCATCAGCGCAGCTGAGCACTTCCTCGACGTAGGTCACTTGGTTGAGGTCGAGCTTCTGTGCCACTTGGGGGCCCACTTGTGCCGTGTCGCCGTCGATGGCCTGGCGGCCGCCGATGACGATGTCCACTTTCCCGATTTTCTTGATGGCCATCGACAGGGCGTATGACGTGGCGAGCGTGTCGGCACCGGCAAAGGCGCGGTCCGTCAGCAGGTAGCCGCAGTCTGCTCCACGGTAGAGGCCTTCGCGGATGACTTCGGTGGCACGGGGAGGTCCCATGGTGAGGATGGAGACCGTAGAGCCAGGGTTCTGTTCTTTCAGGCGGAGCGCCTGTTCCAGTGCGTTGAGGTCTTCTGGGTTGAAGATCGCGGGCAGCGCGGCGCGGTTGACGGTTCCTTCCGGCGTCATGGCGTCTTTTCCCACGTTGCGAGTGTCAGGTACCTGCTTGGCAAGCACAACAATGTTCAAACTCATATTTCTTTCGGTTAATGATGTTCGTTTTAGCGCGGCATGGATCCTCTTCGAAGGTGAGGAAGGACTGCATGCGACGGCGGCAAAATTACTCATTTATATTATTACAGCAAAAGAAAGCGCTCGTTTTCTGCACAGTTACGCCTGTGGTGAGCAAGTGAAGGGCGATACCTCCATGCGGCGTAACGGGAAGTGGAGGGCGACGTCGTGATGGAAAAAACGGTCGCAGCGACAGGATTTCCTGCTGCTGCGACCGGAAAAACACGTCCTGCGGCCGTCCGGCCGGGCAGGCATACAAAAAAACTCCGGGCCGCATCCCTTCAAACGGATGTGGCCCGGAGCCGATCTATTTACTCTTGGGTTATGCCGGTGATTACATCATGCCGCCCATGCCGCCCATGCCGGGAGCGCCCATCGGCATTTCAGGCTTTTCTTCCTTCTTGTCGCAGATGACGCATTCCGTGGTGAGGAACATGCCGGCTACGCTTGCAGCGTTTTCGAGGGCCACGCGGGTCACTTTGGCGGGGTCTACGACGCCAGCCTCGCGCAGGTCGCAGAACGTCTCGTTCTTGGCGTTGTAACCGAAGTTGCCCTTGCCTTCGCGCACTTTATTGACGATGACTGCGCCTTCGACGCCCGCATTGCTGCAAATCTGGCGGAGCGGTTCTTCGATGGCGCGGCGGATGATGGCGATGCCGGTCGTTTCGTCGGCGTTGTCGCCCGTCATGCCTTCGAGGGCTTCCTGGGCGCGGATGTAGGCCACGCCGCCGCCCGTCACGATGCCTTCTTCAACCGCGGCGCGGGTTGCGCAGAGCGCGTCGTCGCAACGGTCTTTCTTCTCCTTCTGTTCGGTCTCGCTGGCAGCGCCTACTTCGAGCACGCATACGCCACCCGACAGTTTGGCAAGGCGTTCTTGCAGTTTCTCCTTGTCGTAGGACGATGTCGTGCTGGCGATCTCGTTCTTGATCTGGGCAATGCGTTCCTGGATGTTGGCTTTGTCGCCGGCGCCGTTGACGATGGTTGTGTTCTCTTTCGTCACGGTGATCTTCTCGGCCGTTCCGAGCATGTCCACAGTGGCCTGCTCGAGTTTCAAGCCTTTCTCTTCGCTGATCACGACGCCACCCGTCAGCACGGCGATGTCTTCGAGCATGGCCTTGCGGCGGTCGCCGAAGCCCGGAGCCTTGACTGCGCAAATCTTCAATTGCGTGCGCAGGCGGTTGACAACGAGGGTGGTGAGCGCCTCGCTATCGACGTCTTCGGCGATGACGAGGAGCGGACGTCCGGTCTGTACGGCAGGATCGAGGATGGGCAGGAAGTCTTTGAGGTTCGAGATCTTCTTGTCGTAGATCAGGATGAGCGGTTTTTCCATCACGCACTGCATCTTTTCCGTGTCGGTGACGAAGTAAGGCGACAGGTAGCCGCGGTCGAACTGCATACCTTCAACCGTTTTCAGCACGGTGTCGCGGCCTTTGGCATCTTCGATCGTGATGACGCCATTTACGCTCACGGCGCGCATACCGTCGGCGATGAGTTTTCCGATTTCTGCGTCGTTGTTGGCCGATATGGTAGCGACTTGTTCAATCTTGTCGTAGCTTTCTTCGACTTGTTCTGCCTGGGCTTTGATGTTTTCAACCACTTTGGCCACGGCTTTGTCGATGCCGCGCTTAACGTCGAGCGGGTTGGCTCCTGCGGCCACGTTCTTCATGCCTTCTGTCAGGATGGCTTGAGCCAGGACAGTAGCGGTTGTCGTACCGTCGCCGGCGTCGTCGCCAGTCTTGCTGGCTACGCTCTTGACGAGCTGTGCGCCTGCATTTTGGAATGCATTGTCGAGTTCTATTTCCTTTGCGACCGAAACACCGTCCTTTGTGATGCGCGGAGCGCCGAATTTCTTGTCGATAACGACGTTGCGGCCTTTCGGGCCGAGGGTTACTTTCACTGCGTTGGCCAGCATGTCAGCACCTTCTTTGAGGAGCTCGCGGGCTTCTACGTCGTATTTCAGTTCTTTTGCCATGGTTTCTAAGTCTGTTTGGATTGGTCGCGTAGGGCGACCGGTTTGTTTTGTTTACTTATTTATTTAATGTGTGGCAGTGCGTGTCAGGCCAAGATGGCGAGCACGTCGCTCTGGCGCATGATGAGGTATTTCTCGCCGTCGAGTTCGACTTCCGTTCCCGAGTATTTGCCGTAGAGGACGGTGTCGCCTGCTTTGAGGACCATCTCTTCGTCTTTCGTGCCGTTGCCGGCAGCGATGACGCTGCCTTGCAGCGGTTTTTCTTTCGCCGTGTCGGGGATGATGATTCCACCTACTGTTTTTTCCTCAGCCGGTGCCGGTTTGATCAGCACTCTGTCTGCCAATGGTTTGATAGTCATGATGTTTTTATTTATAGTGTTTGAATGTCTCAGGGTGGCTGCCCGTTTTCTGGGTGCGACCGACCATCATACAGCTAAAAGCGTGCCAAAAAAAGAAGACAGATAAAAGGCTGACAGGTCTGGCAGTCGCAACTGCCATGTCTGTCAGCCTTCCGTGCGGCGGCGATTCCGGGTTTACCGGATGCTGTCGTAGCGCAGCGGGTGGCTTTCCGGCAGCGAGCCGTCTGCCAAGTCGAGCGCCATGATATAGTCGTTCATGTAATAGCCGTTGCCGATGGGCGTGTCGAGGCTGCGGTCGCACCGCATGCCCATGTGCTCGTAGAAATGGAGTGCCGGGTTGTCGCGGTTCACGTTGAGCTCGATGCGGCAGGGGCCGTCCGTGAGGGCGGTGGCGTAGTCGGCGGCCTGCATGAACAGGCGCTGGCCGTAACCGCGTTTCTGACGTGAGGGATGGACGTAGAGTTTTTGCAAATGGAAGAGGTTTTCGCCTTGTTGCTCGATGGAGACGTAGCCGCAGGGGCCATCTTCGTCTTCGGCCAAGTAGAAGGCGTGCCCGCTGGCCATCTGTTGGTGTAGGCTGCCGGCCGAGTACATCCACTCCATCATGTAGTCCAGCTGTTCCGGTGTCAGGATGGGGCGGTAGGTCGGCACAAACGTCGCTTCGGCCAGTCGGCGCAGTGTGGGGATGTCGGCCTCCGTGGCGCGGCGGATGTCGAGCGGGAAAAGGCGGTCATGCTCAGAGGCGAAGTTGGGGGTCAGGCTGTGGGCGTCTGCGGCGCGGCGGATCTGGCTGGCCGACATGAACCGTCCTCCGTCGAGCTCCGCTGTGGGGTGGGGACAGCCGGCATAGGTGCAACGGTAGACATAGACCAGTTCGCGTTCGACGGCGCTTTCGTGGACGTAGGTGTCGAGGTGGCGGAACCGGAAGTCCGTCAGCCCGAGTTCCTCGGCGGCTTCACGGGCGAGGGCTTCATGTGGCGTCTCGCCCATGCTGATGTGTCCGCCGACGGCCGTGTCCCACTTGCCTGGCTGGATGTCTTTCCACATGGGGCGCCGTTGCAGATAGAGCTTGCCGTCGAGGTCAAAGACGTGCAGATGGACCACAGGGTGGAGCAGGCCGCTGCCGTCGTGGCAGTGCCCGCGCGAAGCTTGTCCGACGACGTTCCCTGCGGTGTCTACCAAGGGGAGCATCTCGGTGCTGTCGTCGTGTGGCGTGTCGTTGTCCGGACGGCCGTCACCGGTGGCACGCCGGGGGCCCGTAGCGCGTCGCTTTCTGATCGCAGCGACAGTCGCCACGGTCGCTGCGGTTGTCGTTCCTATCGCAGCGATTGTTTTCAGGAGGTATAGTGTTTGTCGTTTCATGGGTCAGGGGATGAGCAGCGAACTGTCGCCGTAGCTGAGGAAGCGGTAGCCTCCGTCGAGTGCGTGGCGGTAGATGCGACGCCAGTCGCCGTGGACAAAGGCTGAGACGAGCAGCAGCAGTGTGCTGTGAGGTTGATGGAAGTTCGTCACCATGCGGCGCACGTGGTGGAAGGTGTATCCCGGCGCGATGATGATTTGCGTGGAGGCGTGCAGGGTGTCTGTCCTGCTGCGCTCCATCCATTCCAGGATTTCCGTCAGGGCCTGTGCCGGCGTCAGGGGGTGCGGTTCGTTGGCCGCGTAGTCGTAGGGCATCCATTGCTCGACGTGGAAGGCCTCTTCGGGAGCATGGCGTTGCCGGCTGAGTTGTACACCTATATAATATAGGCTTTCGAGTGTGCGCACGGAAGTAGTCCCGACTGCTGTGCAGGCCGCTCCGTGAGCCAGCAGGCGCTCGATGCTCCGGCGTCCGACGGCAATCCATTCGGCGTGCATTTCGTGATCGGCGATTTCCTCGCTTTTCACGGGCTTGAACGTGCCGGCCCCGACGTGCAGGGTTATCTCGTCGCGTTCGATGCCCCTGCGGTCGATGGCGTCAAGCACAGCCGGCGTGAAGTGCAGTCCTGCCGTCGGAGCCGCCACCGAGCCTTTGACTTTTGAGTAGACCGTCTGGTAGGTGGTCAGGTCCGACTGTTCGGTCTCGCGGTTGAGATAGGGCGGGATGGGGAGCTCCCCGACGGCTTCGAGCACGTCGGCAAAGGTGGCCTCGTCACTGTCCCAGCTGAACCGCACGGCGTGGGCTGTGCCCTGTGTGCCGAGGCGTTCCGCCGTCAGCCGGACAGGGCGCCCTCCGATGTCGAGCGTGCGTTCGAGTGTGCCGCCCTTCCAGCGTTTTAAGTGTCCTACGAGGCAGAGCCACACTGCCGAACGCCGTGCCTGGAACATCAGGGCGTAGTCTTTGGGCTCCTCGGGTTCGAGGCAGAAGATTTCGATTTCTGCCCCCGTCGCCTTTCGGAAGTGAAGCCGTGCGCGGATCACCCGCGTATTGTTGAACACCATGAGCGAGCCCGGTTCGAGCTGTTCGGGCAGGTCGGTGAAACGCCGGTCGGCAATGGCGCCGTTGCGGTAGACGAGCAGGCGCGAGGCGTCGCGTTGGGCAAGGGGGTATTTGGCGATACGCTCGTCCGGGAGGTCGTAGTCGTAGTCGCTGATGTGTATGTGTCGAGTTTCTTCCATGGTTTCGGTCGCGCGGAAAGCGCGCTGCAAAATTAGCCATTTCCGGCGGAACGGCGCGCCGCTCCGGCCGGGAAAACGGTCGTGGCGTTTGTTCTTCCTGTCGGGGTGGCGCGTCGCTTTTATGCGGCGGTTGCGTCGCCGGACGTGCCGGCGTGTGTGCCGGGCGGGGTAAAAAAAGCGGGGAGGCCTGTCGGGGCCTCCCCGCCCGGGGTGTGGCTAGTGCGGTTCGTGCTTAGTTTTCGTCCTCGCTGCGCAGGCGGCGTGTCCGGCGCTTGGGCTTCGTCTCGACAACGGGCTTCTCGATGTGGACACCGGCCAGCTCGGGGTCGATCATGATGCGGCCGCAATACTCGCAGACGATGATTTTTTTGCGCATGCGGATGTCGAGTTGCCGCTGGGGCGGTATCTTGTTGAAACAGCCGCCGCAGGCATCGCGTTGTACGTAGACGATGCCCAGACCGTTACGGGTGCTCTTGCGGATACGGCGGAAAGCGGCCAGCAGGCGCGGTTCGATGGTCACCTCGATGGCTTTTGCTTTTTCGCGGAGCTTCTCTTCTTCCGCCTTGGTCTCGGCGATGATTTCGTCGAGTTCCGACTTCTTCACGTCGAGGTCGGCACTGCGTTCTGTGAGCAGTTGCTGGGCATGGGCGGTCTCTGCCTTTTTCTCGTCGATGGACTGCTGTGCCTCGCGGATGCGCTTGTTGAGCAACTCGACCTCCAACGTCTGGAACTCGATCTCCTTTGAGAGCGTGTCGTACTCCCTGTTGTTCCTCACTTCGTCCAGCTGTGCCTTGTAGCGTTCAATCGAGGCCTGTGCTGTGGCGATGTCGTTTTTCTTGGCGGCGATTCCGCTTTCGAGTTCCTTGATCTCACCGTCGTATCGGGTTGAGCGGGCTTTCAGTCCTTCGATCTCGTCTTCGAGGTCCTGCACCTCGAGCGGCAACTCGCCCCGGAGGGTCTTGATTTTGTCGATCTCCGTGAGCATGGTCTGCAACTCGTAGAGCGATTTGAGCTTCTGCTCGACGGTCATGTCTGTTGCTTCTTTCTTGATAGCCATGATGCGTTATTGTGGTTAATGATAGAAAACAGGGTTGGTGCTTCCGAACTGGCGGAGCGTGAGTCCGGGGAACGCGTCGCGGAGGATGGAGGCCAGGAGGTCCACGGCGTACTGTTCACTCTCGTAGTGGCCCGTCGTGACGAGCATCATGCGTTCTTCGAGGCCGAAGAAGTGGTGGTAGCTGGCCTCTCCGGTGACGTAGGCGTCGGCTCCGGCGCGCAGGGCGTCGTCGATGAACGAAGCGCCCGCCCCGCCGCAGAGGGCCACCGTCCGGATGGGACGTCCGAGGGGAGCGCTGTGGCGTAGGCTGGCAGCGCCGAAAGCGGCTTTCACGCGGTCGAGGAACGCGGTGGCCGTTTCCGCCTCGGGCAGGCAGCCGATGAGGCCGCCCACGGCGTCGAGGCCGTCGGCGCGGTGCTGTGGCATGAGGCTGCGGACGTCGGTCAGGCCGAGCTGGCCGGCCATGGTGAAGCATACGCCGCCCGGCGCGTTGTCCAGGTTGGTATGGGCGGCATAGACGGCCACGCCGAGCTGGATGGCCAGGCGTACGCAGCGTTCGGGCTGTGTGGCGTCGCCGACGCACTTCAAGCCATGGAACAGGAGCGGATGGTGTGCCACGATGAGGTTGCACCCCGACTCGGCCGCCGCGCGCACTGCGGCTTCGGTCACGTCTAAACACAATAAGACCCCTGAGACTTCCGCTTCTGTTAGTCCTACCTGAAAGCCGGCATTGTCGTAGCTTTCTTGCAGGGACAGAGGCGCGAAACGTTCAAGGGTCGCAGCGACTTCCTTTATTTGCATACTTATGTGAATGGGTGGCAAAGTTACGCAATTTTCCCGAATCCTGCCGCGCACACCCGTTAAAATTGTCGTTGAGCCCGGATGCCTGGCGGCGGAGGCGGTCAGTGTGCCGGGAATTCTTGAAGCAGTGACAGGAATTCCTTCCAGCCGTCTGAGAAAAACGGGACGGCTGACCGTTTTTCCTGTCGCTCTGTCTTTTCCGGCCGGCGGGGCGTGCAAGGGGAAAGACGGAGTGGCGTGTGCGTATAATGGCCGCATGGGTGTTTTTCTTCGCCGGTTAGGCACCTGCTTGCCCGCTTTCAGGCGTTTCGTTACGCTGCTGGGGTGCGCATAAGCCGGAAAGCCGTACCTTTGCCGATAGGAAAACGCCGTCCGGGCCCTCGCGCAACCTTCCGTCCGGGCGACGCGGAGTTTAATCGTCTTGAGTTCAACTTATAAATGCAACTTTTTGG
>HF989180.1 GCA_000431275.1 Prevotella sp. CAG:755
GTAGCTGCTGGTCCTGCTGCTGGTGGTGCTGCCGCCGCTGAGGAGAAGACCGCTTTCGACGTAGTGTTGAAGAGCGCAGGTGCTGCCAAGCTCCAGGTCGTTAAGGCTGTGAAGGAATCTTGCGGTCTTGGCCTGAAAGAGGCTAAGGATCTCGTAGACGGTGCTCCTAGCACGCTGAAAGAAGGCGTAGCCAAGGAAGAGGCTGAGGCTTTGAAGAAAGCTCTCGAAGAGGCTGGTGCCGAAGTCGAGATTAAGTAAGTAATTCCTCTGCAATAATAAGGTTAAGGACTCTCTGGTAGGGAGTTCTTAACCTTTTTGTGTCTATAAACTGCGTATCAAATAAATTTACCGAATGGCTTCAAAAGTGATAAATCAGCGCGTCAACTTTGCGACAGTGAAGAATCCGATGCCTTATCCTGACTTTCTGGACGTGCAGCTGAAATCGTTCAAGGATTTCTTGCAGCTTGACACTCCGTCTGAACTCAGGAAGAATGATGGCTTGTACAAGGTCTTTGCTGAGAATTTCCCCATCGCAGACACACGCAACAACTTCGTCTTAGAGTTCCTTGACTATTATATCGACCCGCCCCGTTACAGCATCGAGGAGTGCCTCGAGCGCGGCTTGTCGTACAGTGTTCCTTTGAAGGCGAAGTTGAAGCTCTATTGCACCGACCCGGATCATGAGGATTTTGATACCGTGGTTCAAGACGTCTTCTTGGGCCCGATTCCTTACATGACGCCCAACGGGACCTTTATTATCAATGGTGCGGAGCGCGTCGTTGTGTCTCAGCTCCACCGTTCGCCTGGCGTGTTCTTCGGTTCGAGTGTGCACGCCAATGGTACGCAGTTGTATTCAGCCCGTATCATTCCGTTCAAAGGGTCTTGGATCGAGTTTGCCACGGACATCAACAACGTGATGTATGCCTACATCGACCGTAAGAAGAAACTGCCCGTGACCACGCTCCTTCGCGCTATCGGTTTTGAAAGTGATAAGGATATCTTGCAGATATTCAACCTGGCCGAGGAGGTCAAGGTCAACAAGACGAACCTGAAAAAGCTTGTCGGCAAGAAACTGGCGGCGCGTGTGTTGAAGAGCTGGACGGAGGACTTCGTAGATGAAGACACCGGCGAGGTCGTTTCAATCGAGCGTAACGAGGTCATCCTTGATCGTGAGACCGAGCTTACGGAGGAAAATGTCAATGATATCCTCGAAAGCGGAGAGTCGTCAGTGCTCATCCACAAGGAGGATTCTACGGCGTCGGACTATTCCATCATCTTCAACACCTTGCAGAAGGACCCGAGCAACTCGGAAAAGGAAGCCATTAACTATATCTACCGTCAGCTTCGCAATGCCGACCCGCAGGATGACAGCACGGCGCGTGAGGTAATCAACAACCTTTTCTTCTCGGACAAACGTTACGATTTGGGAGAAGTCGGCCGTTATCGTATCAACCGCAAATTGAATCTGACGACCGACATGGATGTCCGTGTGTTGACGAAGGAGGATATCATTGAGATTATCAAATATCTCATAGAGCTGATTAATTCGAAGGCTACTGTCGATGATATTGACCACCTGAGTAACCGCCGCGTCCGTACTGTGGGCGAGCAGCTTTCTAACCAGTTCGCCGTCGGTCTGGCCCGTATGAGCCGTACCATCCGCGAGCGTATGAATGTCCGTGACAACGAAGTCTTTACGCCGACTGACCTGATCAATGCCAAGACAATCTCTTCGGTCATCAACTCATTCTTCGGCACGAACGCCCTGTCGCAGTTCATGGACCAGACGAACCCGTTGGCCGAAGTGACCCACAAGCGCCGTCTCTCTGCGTTGGGTCCTGGCGGTTTGTCGCGCGAGCGTGCCGGTTTCGAGGTCCGTGACGTTCACTATACTCACTATGGCCGCCTTTGCCCGATTGAATCGCCCGAAGGCCCGAACATCGGTCTTATCTCCTCGCTTTGTGTTTATGCGAAGATTAATGACCTTGGCTTTATCGAGACGCCCTACCGCAAGGTGGAGAATGCAGTCGTCGACTTGAAGAATGAAGACGTCGTTTACCTGACTGCCGAAGAAGAGGAAGGCAAGATCATCGGTCAGGGAAATGCTCCGTTGAACGACGACGGCACGTTTATCCGCGACAAGGTGAAATGCCGCCAGGATGCGGACTATCCTGTCGTTCCGCCCTCCGAAGTAGAGTTGATTGACGTGGCTCCGCAGCAGATTGCCTCGATTGCGGCCTCGTTGATTCCTTTCCTTGAACACGACGACGCCCACCGCGCTCTGATGGGTTCGAACATGATGCGCCAGGCCGTGCCCCTCATCAGTCCCGAAGCCCCTATTGTCGGCACGGGCATAGAGAAGCAGGTTTGTGAAGATTCGCGTACCATGATTACGGCCGAAGGCGACGGCATCATTGAATACGTAGACGCCACGACCATCAAGATCATGTACGACCGCACGGAGGACGAAGAGTTCGTCAGCTTCGAGCCGGCATTGAAGGAATACCGCATTCCGAAGTTCCGCCGTACGAACCAGAACATGACCATCGACCTCCGGCCTATCTGCGAGAAAGGCCAGCGGGTGAAGAAGGGCGACATCCTGACCGAAGGCTATGCTACACAGAACGGCGAGCTTGCTTTGGGCCGCAATCTGCTCGTGGCCTACATGCCATGGAAGGGCTACAACTATGAGGATGCCATCGTGCTCAACGAGCGCATGGTGCGCGAGGATATCCTGACTTCGGTGCATGTGGACGAATTCTCACTCGAAGTGCGTGAGACGAAGCGCGGCATGGAAGAACTTACGAACGACATTCCCAATGTCAGCGAAGACGCCACGAAAGACTTGGATGAGAACGGTATCATTCGCATCGGTGCACGTGTCCAGCCGGGCGACATCCTCATCGGCAAGATTACGCCGAAGGGCGAAAGCGACCCGACGCCTGAGGAGAAACTCCTCCGTGCGATTTTCGGTGATAAGGCCGGTGATGTGAAGGACGCTTCGTTGAAAGCCAATCCCTCGTTGTCGGGCGTGATTATCGACAAGAAACTGTTCTCGAAAGTGATGAAGAGCCGTTCGTCGAAAGCTGCCGACAAGGTTATCCTGCAAAAGATGGACGACCAGTTCGCACAGGAGACAGCCCAGTTGAAAGGCATCCTCGTCGACAAGCTGATGGCAATCACAGCAAAGGCCCATATTGTGGGTGTCAAGGACAATCTGGGCGCAGAGGTCATCGCCGCCGGCGCCAAACCGGGTAAGTCGACGCTCTCTTCGCTTGACTTTGCTTCTTTGCAGTTGAGCCACTGGACGGACGACGAACACGTCAACAGCCTTATCCAGCAGCTGATCCTCAACTACATGAAGAAATACAACATCATGGATGCAGCCTTGAAGCGCAAGAAGTTCGCCCTCACCATCGGCGACGAACTGCCTTCCGGCATCATCCAGATGGCTAAGGTTTATGTAGCGAAGAAACGTAAGATCAGCGTGGGTGACAAGATGGCCGGACGCCACGGAAACAAGGGTATCGTGTCGAAGATAGTCCGTCAGGAGGATATGCCGTTCCTCGCGGACGGAACGCCGGTCGACATCGTTCTGAACCCTCTGGGCGTGCCGTCGCGTATGAACCTTGGGCAGATTTTCGAGTCTATCCTCGGTGCTGCCGGCCGCAAGCTCAACGTGAAGTTCGCAACCCCCATCTTCGATGGTGCCAAGCTCGACGATCTTTGTGAGTGGACGGACAAGGCCGGGCTGCCGCGTTATGGTTCCACCCAGCTCTATGATGGTGGCACCGGTGAACCCTTCGACCAGAAGGCAACCGTCGGCGTGACCTATATGTTGAAGCTCGGACACATGGTTGAAGACAAGATGCACGCCCGCTCCATCGGTCCGTACTCCCTCATCACGCAGCAACCCCTCGGTGGTAAGGCCCAGTTCGGTGGCCAGCGTTTCGGTGAGATGGAGGTTTGGGCCATCGAGGCTTTCGGTGCTTCGCACGTCCTTCAAGAGATATTGACCATCAAGTCCGACGACGTCGTAGGTCGGTCGAAAGCCTATGAGGCCATCGTCAAAGGCACGCCCATGCCGACGCCGGGCATTCCTGAATCGCTCAACGTCCTTCTGCACGAATTGCGCGGTCTTGGCCTGAGCGTCACGCTCGATTAACGAAGTGGAACCTTTCCAATATCATTCAATATGGCATTTAAGAGAGAAAACAAGATAAAGAGCAATTTCACGAAGATTACCATCGGATTGGCCTCTCCCGAGGAAATCCTGGAAAATTCGTATGGTGAGGTGTTGAAGCCCGAGACAATCAACTATCGCACCTATAAGCCCGAGCGTGACGGTCTTTTCTGCGAGCGCATTTTCGGCCCGACAAAAGACTATGAGTGCCACTGCGGCAAGTACAAGCGTATCCGTTACAAAGGCATCGTCTGCGACCGATGCGGTGTCGAAGTGACAGAAAAGAAGGTGCGTCGTGAGCGTTCCGGCCATATCCAGCTGGTCGTCCCTGTCGCCCACATCTGGTATTTCCGCTCCTTGCCCAACAAGATCGGTTATCTTTTGGGCTTGCCGACCAAGAAGCTCGATTCCATCATCTATTACGAGCGCTACATTGTCATCCAGCCCGGTGTGTTGGCTGAGGAAGGCGTAGCGGCCAACGACCTCCTCAACGAGGACGAGTATATTGAGCTCATGGGCAAGTTGCCGAAGGAGAACCAGTATCTTGAAGACACCGATCCCAACAAGTTCATTGCCAAGATGGGCGCTGATGCAGTCTACGACTTGCTCACACGCCTCGACCTCGACAGCCTGTCGTATGAGCTGCGTGACCGCGCCAACTCCGATTCGTCGATGCAGCGTAAGAACGACGCTCTCAAACGTCTGCAAGTGGTCGAAGCCTTCCGTGCCAGCAAGGACCGCAACCGGCCCGAGTGGATGATCATGAAGATCATTCCTGTTATCCCGCCCGAGTTGCGCCCGCTTGTTCCGCTCGACGGCGGTCGTTTTGCCACCTCTGACCTCAACGACCTCTACCGTCGTGTGCTCATCCGCAACAACCGTCTGAAACGCCTTCTCGAAATCAAGGCTCCGGAAGTCATCCTGCGCAACGAGAAACGTATGTTGCAGGAAGCCGTGGACAGTCTTTTCGACAATTCGCGCAAGAGCAGCGCCGTCAAGAGCGACTCCAACCGTCCGCTGAAATCCCTTTCCGATTCACTGAAAGGCAAGCAAGGACGTTTCCGCCAGAACCTTTTGGGTAAGCGTGTCGACTATTCTGCCCGTTCGGTCATCGTGGTCGGTCCCGAATTGAAGATGGGCGAGTGCGGTCTGCCGAAGTTGATGGCCGCTGAGCTCTACAAGCCCTTCATCATCCGCAAGCTCATAGAGCGCGGCATCGTCAAGACGGTCAAGAGCGCCAAGAAGATTGTCGATCGTCGCGAACCCATCATCTGGGACATCCTTGAATACGTGATGAAAGGCCACCCGGTGCTTCTCAACCGTGCCCCGACGCTTCACCGTCTCGGTATCCAGGCCTTCCAGCCCAAGCTCATCGAAGGCAAGGCCATCCAGCTCCACCCGTTGGCATGTACGGCGTTCAACGCCGACTTCGACGGCGACCAGATGGCTGTCCACTTGCCTCTGAGCAACGAGGCCATCCTCGAGGCGCAGATGCTTATGCTCCAAAGCCACAACATCCTCAATCCGGCCAATGGCGCGCCCATCACGGTGCCGTCGCAAGACATGGTGCTCGGCCTGTATTACATCACCAAGCTCCGTCCCGGCACGAAGGGCGAGGGCCTCACATTCTATGGCCCAGAGGAGGCTATCATCGCATTCAACGAGCACCGGGTGGAGATTCACGCTCCTGTAAAGGTGCTGGTCGATGACATCGACGAGAACGGCGCTAAGGTGCAACGTATTGTCGAGACCTCGGTCGGGCGTGTCATTGTCAATGAGATCGTGCCTCCCGAAGTGGGCTTTGTCAATACGATTATATCGAAGAAGTCCCTGCGCGACATTATTGCCCGCGTCATCAAGGCGGTCGGCATGGCCCGTGCCTGCGAATTCCTCGACGGTATCAAGAACCTCGGCTACCGCATGGCCTACGAGGGCGGTCTGTCGTTCAACTTGGACGACATCATCATCCCGAAAGAGAAAGTAGACATCGTCCAGCGCGGTAACGAGGAGATTGAGCAAATCACGATGAACTATAACATGGGTTTCATCACCGACAACGAGCGTTATAACCAGGTCATCGATACGTGGACACACGTCAACACCGACTTGAAGAAGACTCTCATGAAGCAGATGACCGAGGCCGACCAAGGTTTCAACGCCGTCTTCATGATGCTTGACTCGGGCGCCCGTGGTTCGGCCGACCAGATTGCCCAGCTGGCCGGTATGCGTGGTCTGATGGCCAAGCCGCAGAAAGCCGGAGCCGAAGGTGCGCAGATCATCGAAAACCCGATTCTCTCGAACTTCAAGGAGGGCATGTCGGTGCTCGAATACTTCATCTCGACGCACGGTGCCCGCAAGGGTCTGGCCGACACCGCCTTGAAGACAGCCGACGCCGGTTACCTGACCCGCCGTCTCGTCGACGTCTCGCACGACGTCATCATCACCGAAGAAGACTGCGGCACATTGCGCGGACTGGTCTGCACTGCCCTCAAAGACGGCGACGAGATTATCTCCTCGCTGGGTGAGCGCATCCTTGGCCGCGTTTCCGTGCACGACATCATCCATCCTTCGACCGGCAAGCTCATTGTGGCAGCCGGTGAGGAAATCACCGAAGAGATTGCCGACGAGATAGAGAACTCGCCCATCGAGAGCGTCGAGATCCGCTCCGTCCTCACCTGCGAAAGCCGTCACGGCGTCTGCATGAAGTGCTACGGCCGCAACCTTGCCACCAGCCGCATGGTGCAGAAGGGCGAAGCCGTCGGCGTCATCGCCGCCCAGTCCATCGGTGAGCCGGGTACGCAGCTGACCCTCCGTACGTTCCACGCCGGTGGTGTGGCCGGTAATGCTGCTGCCAATGCCAGCATCGTGGCCAAGCACGACGCCCGTGTCGAGTTCGAGGAGCTCCGCACTGTCGACGTCACCAACGAAGACGGCACACCGGGCAAGGTCGTCGTCGGTCGTTTGGCCGAAGTCCGTTTCGTCGACGAGAACACAGGCATCATCCTCTCTTCGCAGAACGTGCCCCACGGTTCGCAGCTCTTCGTCGCCGACAAGAGCAAGGTCGAGAAAGGCACGCTCATCGCCAAGTGGGATCCTTTCAACGCCGTCATCGTTTCGGAAAGCGCAGGTACGGTGCAGTTCGAGGATGTCATCGAAGGTGTCACCTATCGTGTCGAAGAAGACGAAGCCACGGGTCTGCGTGAACTCATTGTCATCGAGTCGAAAGAGAAGTCGCGTGTACCTTCGTGCCATGTGCTCGACGGCAATGGCGAACTCCTCCGCACCTACAACTTCCCCATCAACGGCCATATCGTGGTCGAAGACGGACAGAAGATCAACGCCGGCGAAGTGCTCATCAAGATTCCGCGTGCGGTCGGAAAGGCCGGTGACATCACCGGTGGTCTGCCTCGCGTCACCGAGCTCTTCGAAGCCCGCAATCCGAGCAACCCCGCCGTGGTGTCCGAGATCGACGGCGAAATCAAGATGGGTGCCGTCAAGCGCGGAAACCGCGAAATCATCGTCACGTCGAAGCTGGGCGAGGAGAAACGCTACCTCGTGCCCCTGTCCAAGCAGATTCTTGTGCAGGAAAACGACTACGTGCGTGCCGGTACGCCGCTGTCCGACGGTTCCATCACGCCGGCCGACATCCTCGCCATCAAGGGCCCGACGGCTGTGCAGGAATACATCGTCAATGAGATTCAGGACGTTTACCGCTTGCAAGGTGTGAAGATCAACGACAAGCACTTCGAGGTCATCGTCCGCCAGATGATGCGCAAGGTGCAGATCGACGAGCCCGGCGACACGCGCTTCCTCGAACAGCAGATTGTCGACAAGCTCGACTTTGCTGAGGAGAACGACCGCATCTGGGGCAAGAAGGTCGTGACCGACGCCGGCGACAGCGAGACGATGAAGGCCGGTATGATCGTGACGGCCCGTAAGCTCCGCGACGAGAACTCCCAGCTCAAACGCAAAGACCTCCGGCTCGTCCAGGTGCGCGACGCTGTGCCCGCCACCTCCGTGCAGATTTTGCAGGGTATCACGCGCGCTGCTTTGCAGACAAAGAGTTTCATGTCGGCCGCTTCGTTCCAGGAAACGACCAAGGTGCTCAACGAAGCCGCCATCAGCGGAAAGACCGACTACCTCGAAGGCATGAAGGAGAACGTCATCTGCGGCCACCTCATTCCGGCCGGTACGGGCTTGCGCGAGTTCAGCCGTATCATCGTGGGCGACATGGACGACTACGAGAAGCTGGGCATGGCCGAAGCCTCCGCTGAAACGGCTGCCGAATAACTCTGGCGTCTCCCGACGCTGATTTCCAATTAGCAAGCCCCGCTCTGCCGCATTCAGGCAGGGCGGGGCTTGTCGTTTTGTATTGCGGAGTGGACAGGAGGTCCGTCCTCCTTTTACAGTCTTGACGTCTGTTTTCCTGTCCGGGCATTGGCCTCGGTGCGGCCGGCGGACGACGGGCGGGCGCGTGCCCTCCGCTCCTTTCCGAACGCTTCCGTATTCTGCCCGGGGGTGTGTCGCCGTGCTACTTCCGCAGGAAGCTGTCGGGGCAGGTGACGCGGTTCAGGACTTGTCCGTCTGCCAAGCGCACCCATGTGTCGAATTGCTGGCCGTCTTCGTACAGTTCAATGAGGCGGGCGCCGTTCGGCAGGTCGTTGTAGACCGTGTTGCCGCCCGAGAAGCGGCCGTAGGCCAGCAGGATGCCGTGCCAGAGGACGGCGTAGTCGTTGCTGTGGTCGTGCCCGACGAAGGTGGCGCGCACGTCGCCGCATTCCTTCATGGCTGTGAAGAGGCCGGAGTTGAGTGCGGGAACGCAGGGGCGTTCCTTGCGCGTCCCGACGAACGGGGCGTCCTCGTCGGCCACTGCGTCGCTGTATTCGGGCAGGGGGATGTGGAAGAAAGCGTAAGCCGGCAGGGGCGTGCCGCCGTGCGCCGCAGTGAGGGCGCGGCTTGTCCGGCGATACCATTCGACTTGGTCGCCGCGGATGTAGTCGTATCCCTTGATACCGTTGATTTGTGAGTAGGCGTTTGAATCGAAACAGTAGATGACGGCTGCCGTGTCCGGGCCGGCGTGTCCTGCAATGGGCAGGGCGTAGTTCGAGAAGCCGTGTATGCCCGGTTCGGTGCGCGTCACGTTCAAGGGGTAGCTCTGCGTGAGGCGCAGGAGTGCGGCGCGGTCGAGGCCCTGCTCGTCGTCGTGGTTGCCGAACACCACGCCGAAAGGTACGCCGTAGGCTGCGATGGCGTCGAGCACGTCGCGGTAGCTCTGCTCGGCGGGCTTGCCATAGATGATGTCGCCCGTAAGCAGGACGAGGTCTGGCTGTTCGGCTTCCATCACGTGGCGGATGTTTTTGATGGCGGTGTCGGAACGCGCGTCGCCGTGGATGTAGTGCGTGTCGGTGAACTGTGCGATTTTGAACGTGCCGTCGGGGCGGAAGCGCAGTCCCTGTGCGAGGCCGGCGAAGGCCGTTGTGAGGACAAGGAGTGCGGTGAGAATGGTTCTTGCTGTCATGATTGGTGGAAAGAAGGTTAGGCGATGGGGGAGGGGGCAGCGGTTGAGGGGCTTCCGGCCGGCGTGAGGCGTGCCAGGTAGTCATAGTGTGCCCCGTTGAGCAGGCGTTTGGCCGTGAAGCCGTTCAGTGAGGCGTGGTGTGCCAGTGTGTCAAAGTCGATGTATAGCCACGGGAACCGGGGACCGCGTATGTGGCGGTAGACCATGCGGAACTCCACTTCGCCGTAGTAAGGGGCGCCGGGAGGCGGGGCAAAGAAACCGTCCTCGTCCTCGAACACATAGCTGAGGTCCGACGAGTCGAGCAACACCTGGCCCTCGGGTGCAAGCAGCGCCCTGAGGCGGTCGAAGAATTGAGGCAGGCGGCCGATGCGTCCGGCGATGCCGGCTCCGTTCATGAGGAGCAGGATGGTGTTGAACTGTCCGCAGAAGTCCGGGTCGAAAAAGTCGGCCTGGCGCGCGTCGTGCACGCCGCGGCTGCGCATCACCCCGACCGAGAGAGGGGAGAGGTCGATGGCCGTGACGCAGAAGCCGCGCGCTTCGAGGGCCAGGCTGTGGCATCCGGCACCCGCCCCGACGTCGAGCACCCGGCCGCGGCACAGGCGGAGCGCCTCGGCCTCGATGGCCGGCAGCTCGTCGGGCGTGCGGAACAGGTGGCTCACGGGTATTTCGTCTTCGTCGAACTGTGGCGACAGCACCCGTAGCCGACCGGATTGGCCTGTGGCGTGGAAGTCGCGGATGGCCGCACCCATCGGATCGGCCTCTGTGCGGAGCAGTCGGTTCTTTGTCATCTTTTCAGGCTTTACGAAGCAAATGTAGCAAAAACAATCGTCGGCTGATCGCCGTTCCGTTGTTTTTCATCGTTCTGACACAACGGCAGTCTGCGCCGCCCGTGGGGCAGGCGGCCTTTGTGCGGCCACGCGCGTAGGCTGTCCACCCCGGACGCCCGGTGTCGGGACGGCATGGGCCTCCTGTGGCATGACGGGCTGTGCCGGCGGATGCGCTGTCGTATTTTTCAGGCGTGTGCGCTGGCCGTGAGGCTTTCGGCGGCATGCCTGCGGCCTGTATGGCGCTCCTGAGGATGCCTCTTCGGTGCGTGAGCCATCGGCGGCTATGTCCAAGAAACGTGAAACGCCCCGGCCTCACCTTGACGGTGTCCGGGGCGTCTTCAACCAACTATTATCCTACCTTGCGGGCTGTGCCCGCAGCTTATTCAGCCTCATCTTCGTAATAGTTCCAGATGGTCTTGTTGCTGAACTGGGGGGTGTCGGCATGGACATCATGTTCGTCGATAGACGAGGCGATGAGTCCTTCGCACAGCATGTCTACGGTTTCAGCTTTGGGGGTGATATATTTCTTTTTCATGGTGATGACGTTTCTTATGGGTTTTACTTGATGAATACTTTCTTGCCGTTGTGGATGTAGATGCCTTTGGCGGGTTGGGCGATGCGGCGTCCCGAGAGGTCATAGTAGGGCGTGTTGTCCGGCTGGCCGAGGGTGACTCCGTCGATGCCTACTGTCGTGTTGTCGCCGAAGACGAAGCGGTAGCCCGCTGCGCCGGCCGCTTCGGGTTTCTCGATGAACGCCTTGTTGGCAGCGAGTTCCGTGGTGCCCGTCATAGGCCAGTAGAGGCCGATGACGCCTTGGAGCGTGCTGAGCACGTAGTAGTTTTCCAGCTCTGCTTCAGTGACGCTGATGGGCAGGCAGGTGCCTGTGAAGACGTTGTCCTCCACTGGCGCGGCTTCGTCGTTGGTCAGGGCGAGTTGGCACGCCGTCTCTGTGCCTTTGAGCACGACGCCTGTCCGGGCCGGTATGATGCCGTCCTTAACGTCCGTCAGTCCGACGGTGTTCTCATCCTTCTGCGTACCGGTGTAGGCCGTCACGCCTTCCGGCGTCGTCACGCTGAACGGTAGGTAGAGCGTGGCCCACGTTTCGTTGCCGACGGTGTTCATCGTGACGTCGAGGGTCTTGACTTCCTCTACCAGCCAGGCCGATGCGCCGTAACGGTTGGGCAAGAGGGTGATGTTGAGGTATTGATCGACGTTCAACGCCGTGTTTCCCGAATTGCTGCTCTCTGAATTAGTCGTGTCGAAGAACCAGATAAGGTTGGGGTCGCCATTGGAGTCTGTCGTCAAGTTCTTTCCGAAATAGAACGTGGCAGCTTCGGTTTCGTCAACGAGCGAAAGGGAATTGTCGCCGCCGATGGCGTAACCTTGAGCCATGAGTTTATATTTCCCATCGTCCGTGCGGACGGCTTTCCAGATCTGCGACGCGTCGGACGTGCTGGGTGCGGCGCTCTTCAAACCCATGTTTTCAGCATCGACGGAGAGCACATAGTTGCCGCGAACGGGTGCGCAATGGAGACGGTAGTATCCGCCGTCGGTGAGAGCGATCCTATCCTCATCGGAGACAGTGCTCAAATCGAAGTTGCAGAGAGTGGCTAAGTTTTCAGTTGTGTTGCTCATCTCGTTAAACCCATCATACGCATTTTTTAATGCGTTGTAGGTTGATGTGCCTTCTTTCACGCCTCCGACATAACTGGTAGATGCTTTTACGAATGTTTCTACCAAGTCGCCCACTTCGGATACGGTTAATTTTGAACCTGCATCGGTCGGGCTGCTCCCGTTAGTCCACAAGCCGAAAACACCACCAGAAACGTGGTCACCGAGACATGCCGTGTTGTTCTCCGGATGTTGGAGAGTGAACCCATTTCCATTTGCAATTATGCGGAATGTAGAAGTCGCCGCATCTCCCTCTAACGTACCAAAGGTGGCGGCAGTGCTGTTGGTCGTCCCTGCAATACTTAGTGGAGCATCCGCACCTTTGAGCAGGTTGTAAACTTTAAAGAGGTCGGGACTGCCGTTTTCTTTGACAAAAGTCCACATGTTCCCCTGTTTGAGCTGACGGGTTTGATTTTTCGAGCGGATGTTGTTTTCTGTTGCTACGACGGCTTGACCTCCTCTGACACTGAGGGTGTACCAATGCGTGTCACTGTTGAACGTTCCCGGTGTGGTCATCGTACTGGCTACGAAACCGGGATAATTAGTCGTGCAGTTCACTTCGATGGGCTCCTCTTCCTCACCTGTGACCGTGCCTCGTGGCTGTTCGGTAATCGTATAGAAGTTCACCGTTGGAGCTTGATATGCTGTACCGATGACCTGTTGTGGCGCGGTTTGGGTGAATGAAATACCTAAATCTGTCACGTTATATTTATAGGTGATGGGAACGGCGTTTCTCGATGATACCGGCAGGAACTGCATGCGCACGGCGCCTCCGTTCTGAGCCGGGGAGGTGCTGTTCCAGTAGCTGAGGTTCTTGTAGCTGTCGGCGTTGTTGGTCATCAGGTAGAGCGGCTGCCCGGCCGTGTTGTTGGGTGCACCCTCAGCTACGACGCGGCCGTCGAGGCGGAGGAAGAAGCGGTTCTCCTCGTCGCTCGCTTCGGGGGCGTACCAAGCGATGTTGGCTTCGTCGTCGCTGCTCACCATATCGCCGCGGCCGTAGTTCTGCTGGTGCGTCGTCACGCACAGGTAGACGCCTTCTTTGTTCTGCAAGGAGAACGCCGTGTGGTCGTCGTTCCAAGTGAGCGTCCATACGTAGCGTTCGTCGGTGATGACGCCGCCTTGGAAGTCGAAGTTGTAGTCGGCCTTGTAGCGACGCTGTGCGTCAGACGAACTGGCGTCGTAGTAGACAAGACCCGTCGCCGTGGGGTTCGTCGTGCCCGAGTTGTTGTGGATGTCAAGCACATAGTCGCCGTTGGTGAGTTGGTCAATCGAAGTGACGGGCGCCGCTTCGTCATAATAGAGCACCTGTTGCTGCTCTTGTGCCTGAATGTTGCCGCCCAGCGCGAGCGCGGCGGTCAGCAGCAGGCTGCGAGAAAGTGTAGTTTTTCTCATAGTAATAATTATTTGATGTGTAACGTTTATGGTCAACAGTGTGTTTCGGTGCGTTTTTCCGGATGGGGAGGCGCAGGGAGGCGTTGTTGTGTGGGAGTGCGCATTCACCTTGGAGGTGTCTGGTTCCTTATAGGTAGATGTGCCAAAATTAGATAACAAGCGTGAAACAGGCGAATGGGGGGGGTAAAAAATGTTAATAAGCAAAAAGTTTTTCTATTGCCCCGCATTTTCGGGTGGATGCCCTGCCAGTTCTGGCGGGAGCAGTCCCCGTTTTTACGGGCAGGGGTGTCGTTTTTTCTGTCGCCGTAGGGGCCGTTCGTGATACCCGTTCGGGTTTCGGCAGAGGAAAGCGAGCGGTCGGGTTGCGCGTTGAGGGCGGTGTGCGTGTGGATTGGGGGCGGCGGCGTTCCAAGCGGCGGTGTTCCGGGCGACACAAGTGTCGCCCCTACGGTGCGTCTGCTGTATTGCGGCGGCTGAACGTTGTTTCGCGTCGGTTGTTTTGCGGCGTAGCTCGTAGGGGCGCCATTCATGACGCCCGGTGCCGGA
>HF989181.1:0-8034 GCA_000431275.1 Prevotella sp. CAG:755
CTTAATATTGCACTTGCTTGTTGACTCTATACAGATCGCCAAGAAACCACTATTCGTGAAAAAATCGACCTGCGAGCATCATTCCACAGAGAAAATTATGTAAATTTGCAGCCGATTTGTCCTGACAGCCGCTCCAAGCGGCCTGTGTGATGGCGAATTAAGCAAAACTTACAGTCACTTAATTTAGAGTAACACAATGAAACAAATTTCGTTGAACGGCACCAGCCGTACCGAAACCGGCAAAAAAGCTGCCAAACAATTCCGCCAGAACGGCGAAGTTCCCTGCGTGATTTACGGACAGGAGAAAGGTGAGAACGGTCTGCCCGTAGCAAAATCCTTTACGATTTCATACAAGGAACTGAGCAAAGTCATCTTCACTCCGCACATCTATCTCATCGACCTGACCATTGACGGCGTTGACCACAAAGCCATACTGAAAGAGGTTCAGTTCCACCCCGTAAAAGACACCATCCTCCACGTTGACTTCTACGAAGTCCACGCCGAAAAGCCCATCGTCATGGCCGTGCCCATCGCTACACAAGGCTTGGCCGAAGGTGTACGTGCCGGTGGTCGCTTGACGACGCAAGTGCGCAAGTTGAAGGTGCGTGCACTCTATGAGCAGATCCCCGAAAAGCTCAACATCGACGTCACAAGCCTCGGTCTGGGCAAGACCATCAAGGTTGGCGACCTTCACTTCGAAGGCCTCGAACTGGTTACTCCCAAAGAGGTTGTCGTTGTAGCCGTCAAGATGACACGTGCCGCCATGGGTGCCGCCGCCGCTGCTGCCAAGGCCGACAAATAAGCCACACGCCGCATCGCATGAACTTCCTGATAGCAGGGTTAGGCAACATCGGCGACGAATATGCCGACACCCGCCACAACATAGGATTTACGGTATTGGACGCCCTTGCGAAGGCGTCCAATACTGTTTTTGCAGACCGCCGCTATGGATTCGTGGCAGACATGAGGGTGAAAAACCAGACACTCACCCTGCTCAAGCCGTCGACCTACATGAACCTCAGCGGCAATGCTGTGCGCTATTGGCTGAACGCGAAGAACATACCCGTCGATCGGCTTCTCGTCGTGGTCGACGACCTCTCGCTCCCGTTCGGACAGCTTCGCATGAAACCCTCCGGAAGCGAGGGAGGGCACAATGGTCTGCGCCACATCACTTCCGTGCTCGGTACCCAACAATATGCCCGCCTCAGATTCGGCATCGGCAATGACTTTCCACGCGGCGGACAAATCGATTACGTCCTCGGGCATTTCACGCCCGAGCAACAAACACAACTCGACGAGCGCGTGGCCGTCGCCGCTGAGATGGTCAAGAGTTTCTGTCTCTGCGGCATCGACCTCACGATGAACCAATACAATAAAAAATAACCAAACGATGAGCAATCCCGGCGAAGCCCGACTCGACAAGTGGCTCTGGGCTGCCCGTATTTTCAAGACGCGGAGCATAGCCGCCGATGCCTGCAAGAACGGCCGCGTGGCCATCAACGGCGCCCAAGCCAAAGCCTCGCGAACAGTGAAAACCGGCGACGAGATCAGCGTGCGCAAGCCTCCCGTCACCTATACGTTCCGTATCAAACAAGCCATCGAAAAACGCGTGGGAGCTAAGCTCCTGCCCGATATACTCGAAAACATCACGCCCCCTGAGCAATACGAAATGCTCGAAATGAGCCGTATCAGCGGCTTCGTCAACCGGGCACGCGGCACGGGACGCCCCACAAAAAAAGACCGCCGCGACCTCGACCAATTCACCGCCGGAGACATGGATGCCGGCTTTGATTTCGATTTCGACGACGATGAAGAAGCCTGACTATCCTGGCGAACAGCGCGTTTTGCTTCTAAACGGCAGTCCACGGCCGAACGGGCTTGTCTCTCAATGGATAGAAGCGCTCGACACCGAAGCACGCACCGCCGGTTTCACGACCGAAACCCTCACGATATCCTCGCTAAACGTCAGCCCGTGCACAGGCTGCATGAGATGCCGGTCTACAAACCACTGCGTGCTCCCCGACGATGGCGCGCAACACGTACTGCAAGCCATGCAGGCAGCAGACATCATCATCATCGGAACACCTACCTACTGGGGCAACATCCCAGGAACGCTTAAAACCGTATTCGACCGCATGGTCTACGGCATGATGCGCGAAGATAGCTACGCACGTCCACACCCGCTGATGAAGGGGAAACGTGCCGTCGTCGTGGCAACCTGTTCGACGCCATTCCCGTTCAACCGGCTTTTCCGGCAATCACAGGGTGCAGTGAATGCCCTCCGCGAGATACTCAAATGGAGCGGAATCCGCCTCATCTGCACCATCCAACAAGGCGGAACACGCGGCCATACCGGCCTCACAGGCCGGGATCGCACCCGCTGCCGCCGCATCATCAAGCGCCTGATTCATTGAAAAGAGCCGCAACACAAATGAACCTCGTTATTGACATCGGAAACACTGTGGCCAAACTCGCCGTCTTTGCGAACGGTGAACCTGTCTACGATGCGACCACATCCAACACCGCACTTGAAGCCCTTCCGCATGTTGCCAAACGCTTCAAGCCTGCGAAAGCCGTAGTATCGGCCGTCATCGACCTCACAGAAGAGGCCCGCCAACGCATCAATGCGCTTGCCATTCCCACACTATTCGTCAACGGTAACACCCCCACGCCCGCTCAAATACGCTACCGCACGCCCGAGTCACTCGGTCCCGACAGACTGGCGGCCGCCGTCGGAGCCATGACAATCCGCCCAAGCCACGACCTGCTAATCATCGATGCCGGCACATGCATCACCTACGAGTTCGTAACTGCGGCCGGGGAATACCTCGGCGGGAACATATCGCCTGGACTCGACATGAGGCTGAAAGCCCTGCATGAGCATACAGCACGACTACCACTCATTGCACAAGAAGGCCCGACCCCTGCCATCGGCTGTGACACAGAAACTGCCATCAGAGCCGGTGTCGTACACGGCATTCGCCTCGAAATCGAAGGATACATCCGCCAGTACCAAGAGAAATATCCCGGGCTTTTCGTTTTTTTAACGGGCGGCACCTGTTTTGATTTTGACAGCCGCCTAAAAAACTGCATCTTTGCAGACAAATATCTTGTACCCCGAGGGCTCAACCGGATACTTGAATACAATGATCAATCCAAGCATAATGACCGCTAAAAAAACGATCCTGCTTGCCTTGGCCCTGCTGCCGACGGCAAGTTCGCTATATGCGCAAACAACGGCCGGCAGCAACTCACCTTACTCCCGCTATGGCTTCGGTCTCTTGTCCGACCGCGCGACAGGCTTCAACAAAGGAATGAGTGGCGTGGCCTACGGCATGCGCGACGGTCACGAACTCAATCCAGCCAATCCGGCTTCTTATTCCTCCATCGACTCACTTTCGTTCCTCTTCGACGTCGGCATGTCGTTCCAAAACGGCCGCTTTTCCAGCGGAAGCCAACACACGAATGCCAAGAACACATCGCTCGACTACATCACCGCAGGCTTCCGTCTCTCGGAGAACCTCGGTATGTCAATCGGTCTGCTCCCCTTCAGTACCATCGGATATAGCATGACGTCGACCACACCGATGGACGACGGCACTTTCACCCGCACTGAATCTTACTTAGGCGAGGGCGGTTTGCGCGAGCTTTACGTCGGCGCCGGATGGAAACCATTTCATTCCCTGTCGCTCGGCTTCAATCTCGGAATGCTTTGGGGAGAAATGAACCATATTGTCCAAGCCTCGGTCAGCACGACGGACGCTCATTCGCTCCGCCGCCAATACGCCAGCGACATAACGACCTATAAAGCCAGCGTCGGACTCCAATTGGATTTCCCCGTGGCAAAAGACCACGAAGTCGTATTCGGCGCCACCTACGGGCTGGGACACAAGATCAACTCACCTGCACACTTTTACAATCAGACATCAGACGGAACATCCATCATTTCCGGTGACAGCCTGACCACCCACAACGCATTTGAGCTGCCCCATACAATCGGCGCCGGTATTTCTTGGAGATATAAGAAAAGCCTCCGCGTCGGTGCGGACTACGAGTTCCAGAAGTGGAACGGCCTACGCTATCCCGGTGTGACCGAAACAAGCCAAGAGGTCAGCTATCAGCCGATGACAGGCTCTTTTGATAACTCACACCGCATCTCCATAGGTGCAGACTACGTCCCCAACCCGAACGGAATCCGCTGGCGCCACTTCGTCCGCTATAACGTCGGCTTTTCCTACCGCAGCGCGTATACGCGCGTCGACGGAACGAAAGGCCCGCGCGACTACATGGTCTCAGCCGGAGTGGGTTTGCCCATCACAAACCGGTACAACAATCGTTCAATGCTGAATCTGTCTGTGCAATATGAGTGGGTCAAGCCCCGCTTTGCCGGACAAATCAAAGAGCAATACCTGCGTTTCTGCCTCGGCATATCGTTCAATGAACGCTGGTTCATGAAGTGGAAAATTGAATAAGCTCACAACCTCATTCACCAGCGCCCTGCTCCTAGCCGTCACAGCCATAGGAATAGGCTCATGCTCAAATGAGGCTCCGCCCACAGGCGAAGCCGTCGAAATCCGTGACTCCGTGCCCGTCATGGTGACGACCGGCGTATCGAAACTTATCTCAGATTCCGGCATCATACGCTACAAGATTGTGGCCGAAGAATGGGAAGTCTATGACCAGACCAACCCGCCGCGCCAAGTCTTTCCTAAGGGAATTTTCCTCCAACGCTTCGACGAGAAATTCCACGTTGACCTCTCCGTTACAGCCGATACGGCCTACTGCTACAACCAGAATCTTTGGGAGTTGCGCGGCCGCGTCTTCGTCCGAAACATTAAAAACGAGACCTTCTCGACCGAAGAACTCTACTGGGACATGGGCAAACACGAAATCTACTCTCACAAACACATGCACATCGTCACGCCCGAAGAAGAGCTCGAAGGCAACTCTTTCCGCTCGAACGAGCAGATGACGGACTACGTAGTGAGCTGGGCCAGTGGCCTCATGCCCGTCCCGCGCGACGAACAGACCGACACGACCGACACCCTGCCACCCCGCATGGAACCTGCCACACCGGTCATGCCGCAACCGGCCTCCCGGAAGCCCTGACAGAAAAAACGCCAGCAGTGACAGAAAGAACCGTCGCAGTTCTGAAAAAGACGAATGCCGTAACGATGTGAACCGCGATTTTTCAGAGAAAACATAAGGAAGTCACAAGTTTTTTATATCTTTGTGCGCTTTCTACGCAAATAATAACAATAACAAACAATAATAGTAATAACAAATGGCAGCATTACAGAAAATCAGGAACAAAGGCGCGCTGCTGATGATTGTCGTCGGCTTAGCGTTGTTCGCGTTCATTGCCGAGGAATTTTTCCGCTCGATAGAAACCACGTCGAACGACAGCAAAATGCAAGTCGGCGAGGTGCTCGGTGAAGATCTTTCGGCACAAGAATTCCAAACTATGGTCGATGAAGCCGCCGAAATCGCAAAACTTCAGCGCGGCGTCAACAGTCTGACCGACGATGAAATGACACAAATCAAGGACCAAGTATGGAACGATTTTGTCAGCTACAAACTCATCGAAGACGAAGCTCACAAGGCCGGACTGACCGTAACCGACGCCGAAGTGCAGGATGTGCTCCGCAAAGGTACCAATCCGATGCTCCTGCAAACGCCTTTCGTCAACCAGCAAACGGGCCGCTTTGATGTAAAAGGGCTTCAAGACTTCTTGAAGCAATATGAAGAGTTGCGCACAGGTGGCAGACAAGTCCCCGCAGAGTACGTTGAACAATACACAATGCTCTACCACCTCTGGCAATATACAGAAAAGAACCTGCGCAAGCAGTTGCTCAGCAGCAAGTTCCAAAGCCTCATGGCCAACTCGTTCGTATCGAACCCCATCGCTGCCAAGATGGCATTCAATGACCGCAACCAAGAATCGGAACTGGCTCTCGTCGCCGTGCCCTACACCTCCGTCACAGACAAAGAGGTCACCGTGACAGACGACGACTTGAAAGCAAAATACAATGAAAAGAAAGAGATGTTCCGTCAGGACATTGAATCGCGCGACGTCAAATACATTGACGTCACTGTCACCGCCAGCGAAAAAGACCGCAACGACCTGACAGCCAAAATGAACGAGACCTATGCCCGCCTGCAAACCGCAGAAAACCCGGCCAGCGTCGTTAACACGTCTAAATCCGTTGTCCCTTATGCAGACGTGCCACTTTCGGTCAATGCGTTCCCCTCTGACATCCGTATCCAGCTTGATTCAATGAGCGCCGGAAGCACAAAAGCTCCGTACTACTACGCCGGCGACAACACCATGAACATCATCAAAGTCCTCGACAAGACCCAAGCGCCCGACTCCATCCTCTATCGCATGATTCAGGTCACCGGGAAAAGCCTTGACGAAGCCCACACGCGTGCCGACAGCATCTACAAGGCATTGGAGGGAGGAGCCCGCTTTGCCGATATCGCTAAGATCTACGGACAGACCAGCGACAGCACATGGATGACGTCGCGCCAATACGAAGGTACTGTCATCGACGTGGATGGCGCCAAATACCTGAAAGCACTCAACACTACGGCCGTCAACGGACTTGCTAACGTAGCGCTGACCCAAGGCAATCTCATCATCCAAGTGCTCGACCGCAAAGCCATGACGACGAAATACAACGTAGCCGTAATCAAATGCCCCGTGCAGTTCTCCACCTCGACTTACCAGTCGGCCCTCAACAAACTCAATGTTTTCCTTGGTAAAAACAAGACCTTGGCAGACATCGAGAAGAACGCTGCCCGTGAAGGCTACACCGTACTCGAACAGAAGAACCTCACCTCCACCGAACACAGCATCGGCCGCGTAGGCGGCGTCAAGGACGCCATGAAGTGGATCTTCGACGAGGCAGAAGCCGGCGACCTCTCACAACTTTACGAATGCGGTTCTGACAACGACCACCTGCTTGTCGTGGCTGTCACAGGCGTTCACGAAAAGGGGTACCGTCCGTGGGATGACGCTGAGGTTAAAGACTACTTGAAACAACTCGTCATCAACGACAAGAAAGCGGAACTCATCATGAACCGTGCCAAGGCAGTGAAAAACCTGGCCCAAGCAAAAGCTCAGAAAGGCGCAGTAGAAGAGAACCTGGCCGACGTGACATTCAACAACCCGCCATTCATCAGCGCATCCGGTGCCGTCGAGCCTGCCATCTCCGGCCGTGCCGCTGCAATGAAGAAAGGACAGTTCTCCGGCGCCATCAAAGGAAACGGCGGTGTTTACTTCTTCCAGCTGAACGGTCAGAAAGCTACAAACGAGAAATACGACCAGGCTGCGGAAGAAAGTAACCAAGCGCAAATGAACCTGCGTATCATGGCTAACCAACTGTCGGGCGATTTAGTCCGTGAAGGCAAAGTCATTGACCATCGCTACCGATTCTGATAGCGGACAGTCCCAGACTTCATACGCCGGGCCAACTTTTCAGAGAAGAAAAGTTGGCCCGCTTTTTTTCCTACCTGACAGAAAAAAAAGATGCCGTGAAAGGAAAAACTATCGCAGTGACAGAAAAAACTGTTACTGCGATAGTTTTTTCTTATCTCACCGCGACAGGAACCAACAACGCTGCGCCAGGCCACGAATAGAAATTCACGACTTTGTAACAGGGTTTTAGACATGAAAGGCCTACTTTTACACCGTCAAAATCAAGCATCATTCTAAAACGACACTGCGAATGAAAAGAACCGTACTTATCCTGTTCCTGACAGTCCTTGCCTGCTCGTTGGGAACGTTGTCGGCGCAACGTATCAAAGGCAGCGACACCGTCCTACCCCTGTCGCAGGAACTCTCCGAAATGTACATGAAGACCAATCCCACCGCATCGGTAACCGTTACCGGAGGCGGAAGTGGCGTGGGAATATCAGCCCTGATGGACGGGACTACTGACCTCGCCATGGCCTCACGCGCCATCAAATTCAGCGAAAAGATGAAAATGAAGCAAGCCAAGCACACACCCGTGGAAGTAGTCGTAGCCTACG
>HF989181.1:8115-14522 GCA_000431275.1 Prevotella sp. CAG:755
CCTCACACGTGAACAACTCGAAGGCATCTTCCGTGGAAAAATCACCAACTGGAAGCAAGTAGGCGGGAACGATGCCCGTATCGTGGTCTACTCCCGCGAGACTTCCTCTGGAACTTACGAATTCTTTAAGGAAAGCGTGCTTCACAACAAAAACTACATGAGCAGCGTCTTGTCCATGCCTGCGACCGGTGCCATCATCCAGTCGGTCAGCCAAACCCGTGGCGCCATCGGCTACGTCGGTCTCGCCTACCTCAATCCGCGCGTCAAGGCTGTGGCAGTCTCCTACGACCAAGGCAACCATTACGTTTACCCTTCCGTTCAAAGCGCCATTAAGAAAGAATACCCCGTGGTGCGCCCGCTCTATTACTACTACGACAAAGCCAACGAAGCGAAAGTCCGCCCGTTCCTGCAATTCATCTCATCTAAAGCAGCCCGGGCAAAGACGCTTGAACTGGGCTTCATTCCACGCTAACAACACCTATCCACCATAAGAACACCCCCATGAAGAAATGGATTGACCGAATCGCCCGCCAGATATTCACGCTGAGCGGCTTTGTGACGAGCGTCGTCATTCTCTTGATTATCGGCTTTCTGTTCAGCGAAGGCGCCGGACTTTTCCGCCAGCCCATCGTGGAAGAAGGCTACGTGCTGGCTCTCAACAAGTCTAACGACGTTGAGCGTCTCAGCGCCGAACAGATCAAGCAGCTTTTCGACGAAGACATCACCAACTGGAAAGAGGTCGGAGGCAGTGACATGCCTGTCACTGTGTTCCGTCTGGAAGACTTGGACCGCCTTTACAGCGAGACCGAACTGGGTTCGGAATATGAACACGCCGGCGAAAAAATAGCCGAGCAGGTGCGCAAGACACCGGGCATCATTGCGTTCGTCCCCAAAATGCTCGTCGAAGGCTTCGACGACCTCCACCTCATTCCTGACCATACCATCCCTGTCAAGGATGTGCTTCTTGGTACTGAATGGTTCCCGACTGCGACTCCCTCTCCCATCTTCGGGATCATCCCTCTGCTGAGCGGGACGCTTTGGGTGAGTTTCTTTGCCATCCTCATCGCCTTGCCTTTCGGTCTGGCCATATCTATCTACTTGGCCGAAGTGGCTCCGCCATCTGTAAGCAAAGTACTCAAACCCATTATAGAGCTATTGAACGGAATCCCTTCCGTAGTCTACGGTTTTTTTGGACTTGCCGTCATCGTCCCCCTGCTCCAACAAACGTTCAACCTGCCAGTTGGTGAATCCGGTCTTGCAGGCAGCCTCGTGCTTGCACTAATGGCCCTGCCTACCATTATCAC
This sequence comes from Prevotella sp. CAG:755, assembly GCA_000431275.1. GTDB lineage: Bacteria > Bacteroidota > Bacteroidia > Bacteroidales > Bacteroidaceae > Alloprevotella. The sequence continues at coordinate 9,420 of HF989181.1, forward strand.
CGTAGCCGAGGACGCCATGCGCAACTGCCCCCGCACCATGCGCGAAGCAAGCCTTGCACTGGGCGCCACTCAATGGCAAACGATCTATAAGGTCGTCGTCCCCTACTCTATCTCGGGCATCACGTCTGGTGTCGTGCTCGGCATCGGCCGTGCCATCGGCGAGACAATGGCCGTACTCATGGTGACGGGCAACGCTGCCGTCATCCCCACCAGTATCCTCGAACCGCTACGCACCATCCCCGCCACAATCGCCGCGGAACTGGGCGAGGCACCCGCCGGCGGCGCCCACTACCAAGCCCTTTTCCTGCTTGGCGTGCTTCTCTTCTTCATCACCCTGATTATCAACTCTTGCGTAGAGATTGTCTCTGTCCGCAACAAGACGAAACGATAAGCCATGCCTCTTCAATTCGATCCCAAGTACAACCAACGCAAGCGCGGGCTTCAAAGCGCCATGTTCGGCTGCTTCCGGCTCCTCAGCTACTGCATAGTGCTCGTGCTGTTCATCATTTTAGGTTTCATCATTGTCAAGGGCATTTCTGTCATTAACTGGACGTTCCTCACAGAAGCACCATCCGACGGAATGACCAAAGGCGGCATTTGGCCAGCCATAGTCGGTACATTCTACCTCATGCTGGGCAGCGCCGTGTTCGCCTTTCCCGTCGGTGTCGTCAGTGGTATCTACATGAGCGAATATGCACCACAAGGCAAGCTCGTTGCTTTCATCCGCACGATGACCAACAACCTCGCGGGCATCCCGTCGATCGTATTCGGTCTCTTCGGTATGGCATTCTTCGTCAATTATCTTGGATTTGGCGACAGTATTTTAGCCGGCTCGCTCACATTGGGCCTGCTTGCATTGCCTATTGTCATCCGCACAACAGAAGAAGCCTTCCGCGACATTGCCCCGAGCTACCGAGAAGGTAGCCTCGCACTGGGTGCAACCAAAGCACAGACCATTTGGCATGTACTGCTCCCAATGGCAATGCCCCGGGTCATCACAGGCCTCATCCTTTCGCTCGGCCGTGTTTCGGGAGAGACAGCTCCTATCCTATTTACGTGTGCCGCTTACTTCCTGCCCAAACTGCCTACGAGTATCTTTGACCAATGCATGGCGCTGCCCTACCATCTTTATGTCGTGGCCACAAGCGGTACCGATATCGAAGCACAGACGCCCATAGCCTACGGTACGGCTTTCGTCCTGATAGTCATTGTGCTCGCCATGAACCTTATTGCCAACGGTATACGCAAGCATTTTGAGAAGAAACTAAAATCGAAATAACCGCCTCCACATATTATGAATAAGATTGAAGCAAAAAACGTAGACTTCTACTACGGCTCCTTTCACGCCCTCAAAGGCATCAACATCACCATCCCCAACAACGAGGTGGTGGCTTTCATCGGTCCGTCCGGCTGTGGAAAGTCCACATTCCTACGTCTGTTCAACCGCATGAATGATCTCATTCCCGGCACCCGGCTGACGGGACAAATCCTCATAGACGGCAATGACATCTATGACAAGAGCGTGGACGTCGACGTGCTGCGCCGCAACGTCGGGATGGTATTCCAGCGTCCCAACCCGTTCCCGAAGAGTATCTTCGAAAACGTGGCCTATGGTCTGCGGGTCAATGGCGTCAAAGACAAAGCCTTTATCCAACAACGTGTTGAAGAGGCGCTGACCAGCGCCGCCTTATGGAATGAAGTGAAAGACAAGCTGAAAGAATCGGCCTACGCGTTGTCCGGAGGCCAACAGCAACGCCTTTGCATTGCCCGGGCGATGGCCGTACAGCCTTCCGTCCTGCTCATGGATGAACCTGCCTCAGCCCTTGACCCCATATCTACCTCAAAGATTGAAGAACTTATCTGCGAACTCAGCAGCCAGACCACAATCGTCATCGTCACCCACAGCATGCAGCAAGCAGCCCGCGTCAGCAACAAGACGGCATTCTTCTATTTGGGCGAAATGGTGGAATATGACGAGACCAAGAAAATCTTCACTAATCCCGACAAAGAAGCCACGCAAAACTACATCACCGGCCGCTTCGGTTAACCCCACGTCACACTCACTAACGACAAATTCACTCATGGTTAAATTTGTAGAAAACGAACTGCTTTCTATCCGGAAAGAGATACGAGACATGTGGACGCTCGTTTACGAGCAACTCGACAACGCCTACAAGTCGCTGCTCGAAACAGATATCGAGCTCGCCGCCCAGGTTGCCGCAAGAGAGAAACGCGTCAACGCTTTCGAATTGAAAATCGACAGCGATATTGAAGACTTCATTGCGCTTTACAACCCCGTCGCCGTGGATCTCAGGTTTTCTCTCGCGATGCTCAAAATCAACAACAACCTGGAACGCATCGGCGACTACGCAGACAGCATCGCACGGTTCGTCGTCCGCACCGAGCCTCAGCCCACTGACCGCGAGCTTTTCGAACGCCTGAAACTCCGCGAAATGTACGAGACGGCGCTCAACATGCTCAAAACTACTATGGAGTCGCTCGAAATGCAGGATATTGCAAAAGCAAAATCCGTGTTCGAAATCGATGAAACACTCGACAACATCAACGACAATGCCATCGACACACTCGTGGCCTACGCTACTGAACACCCCGAGTCCATCCGCCTGTGCATGGAGTTGGCCGGCATTTTCCGCAAGCTCGAACGCACGGGCGACCACATCAACAACCTTGCCGAAGAGACTGTCTTTTACATCGACGCCGAGGTGCTGAAACACCGTCGCAACGCCCTGAAAGACCTCGACGCCGAATAAGGCCTCAACCACGCAGCCCCGGACCAAGGGGAAAGTAAAAGGACAAACCGGCAATGGCCAAATGACCATTGCCGGTTTTTCTTTGGTAAATACAGGCCGTACCATCGGCCGACGCGTCAGTCGCTCCCGTCTTGGTCGGGATAGCGCTGTTTCCAATAATCGATGCGTTTGCCCCACGAAAGATTGGACAAGGGCAGCACATGGTGCTGCTCGGCCCACCGCTGCCACTGCCCCGTGAGCCGTTCGAGCACGTCAGGATTCGCGGCACTGACGTCTGTCGTCTCATAAGGGTCTACCGAGAGGTCGTAAAGTTCCCAGGGCGACCGGTCATCGGCGCGAACAGCTTTCCATTGGCCGGAAATGAGCGCCGACGAGGTCTGATGTTCGAAATAAAGGTCGTGCGAGGGGAAATCCCTCCCCTCCATCGCCGGCCAAAGGCTCACACCGGGAAGCGCTATCCCGCGCCCGTTGCCTGGATAGCTGTGGCCGGCCAGATCAAGACAAGTCGGGAGAATGTCAGTGATGTGAGCGGGCTGCCGGCATATTTTCCCGGCCATCGTGCGCCCTTGTGGCCGTCCGTCTGCGATGATACAGGGCGTGCTGACGCCACCTTCGTAACACCACATCTTGTAACTGCGATACGGCGTGTTGCTGAGATCTGCCATCAGTTGGTTCGTGCGTCCTCCTTCGAGCGTAGCCCCGTTGTCGCTCAGAAAGATGAACACCGTGTTGTCTGCCATGCCGCGCGCGCTCAGGGCGTCGGCCACACGTCCCACACCGTCGTCCATAATCTCAATCATTGCCGCGTAGGTCGCCATGGCCTCTGTCCACTCATGCCGCTGCGCATCGGTCAGCTCGTCCCACGCTGGCTTGTGCCCGCCAAACTCCCGGTCGAACTGAGGCAGCTCCATGCCTGCCGGCACAAGCCCCAGATTCTTCATCCGTCCGAAACGTTCGTGACGGAGTACGTCATAGCCAGCCTCATAGCGGCTGCGGCAACGTGCTACGCGGTCGGCGGGTGCCTGTAACGGCCGATGGGGAGCGAAATAAGCCAAATAGAGAAACAGAGGTCGGTCGGACGGATGTCCGTTGATGAAGCTGACGGCCGAGTCGGTGATGGCTTCTGTATAATAGTAACCATCCGGGAGACTGTCGACTGGTGTCAGATTGCTGTACACAAACTTCGGACGGAAATAGCTGCCACCGCCGGGCAGCGCTCCGTAGTATCGGTCGAAACCTCGCTGCGTCGGATAAGAGCCGTTAGGCGTGCCGAACGCGCCCTCGACAGTCACATGCCACTTCCCGGACATATACGTGCCATAGCCGGCATCGCGGAGCAGTTCAGCCAAGGTCGGGATTTTCCGGTCGATCTGACCGCGATAGCCCGGACGGTGCTCGTCGACTGCAGTCATCCACCCCATGCCCGCATCATGCGGATAGCAGCCCGTCAGGAGCGAGGCGCGACTCGGACAACTGCGGCCCGCGTTCTTGAACTGGCTGAAACGCAACCCTGCGCCAGCCAGGCTGTCAATATGAGGTGTATGCACTTCGCCTCCATAGCACCCGATGTCTGAAAAGCCCATATCGTCACACATGATCAGGACTATGTTCGGCTGCCGTTCTTGGGCTGAAAGCGGCCACGCCATGACGGTCAAGCCGGACGCAGCCAGCCGCAGCCAATGGGCTGTTGTCTGTTTTTTCATCACTTCCTATGTCTTTTTCATTACGCCGACGCCTGGTCCTGGCAACACGGTTCTTACGTCCATAAAGCCGGAGATACAAACGACAAGCCTCGGCCGGAGGGATAAAAGTACGAAAAACCGTTCAATCCGACACGTCGCTGCACCAGAAATCCTGCCCCGGGCCTACGGTTTCCTTCCCGGTCTGCGATTTGTTCTCTTGCTCTTTCCTATCAGTGCTCTTGAAATTTCTGTCGCAGCGACGGAAAATCCTGTCACTGCGACAGGTTTCATCGTCAAAGCATCAGTGCGGCGTCCTGTTGTTGGCGTTCCCCGGAATTTGCGTATCTTTGTTCTATCATCTCATTACAGGACGCCTATCACAGCTACATGAAGCTTTGTTCCGGAGACGAGCCATCGTAGCGCCGCATTTGGTCTCTCCACAAGCACACCATGGTTTTTCACAACCATAATGGCCCAGCATCAATGCCGTAAGGTCACAGTCGGGCACTACGTAGCTTTATGCGCACCTTGCCATTCATTCACATCATGGACTTTCTGCTTGAACTACAAAAGATTATCGAGAAAAAGACAGAACTCGGAAGACTCCGGACAGCCACTATAGAGTCAACAAGCAAGTGCAATATTAAGAA
>HF989182.1:0-6475 GCA_000431275.1 Prevotella sp. CAG:755
AGAATTCTGTTGCATTTGCAAGTTGAATTCAGCTTGTTTAAGGTATGGATAAGAAGAAGAGGCCGCCCCGCCGGACATGGCGGCCGGGTGCGTGCCTCTTCTGGCTAACTGGTCGTTTTTACTTGTTCACGCGGAAAGTTTCGTCGCCGTCGCGCAGGAATGCCACAATCTGTCGCGCAGCAGCGATGCCGGCGTTGATGTTGGCTTCGGCGGTCTGGGCACCCATTTTCTTAGGCGTGGCGAAATAGCGGTCGGCAAAGCCTGCCACAAAGTCAGCGTCGGCGTCGGGTTTGATGTCGGTGGCATAAGACAGGCCGGGGCGCTGGGCCATCATGTCGAGCAGGGCTGCTTCATCGACGACCTCCTTGCGCGCCGTGTTGACCAGCACGGCTTTCGGCTTCATACGGCTGAGCAGTTCGCGGTTGACGACACCGCGTGTCTCGTCGGTCAGAGGGATGTGAAGGCTGACAATGTCGCTCTCGGCAAAGACGTCTGCGGGCGAGGCCAGGCGTTCGACCCCGCTACGGAGCGGACGGTCGGGACGGCGGGTGTAGGTGACGACACGCATGCCGAATCCCAGAGCGATGCGAGCCACACAGTCGGCCACATGTCCGTAAGAGTAAAGGCCGATGGTCTTGCCCATAAGTTCTGTTCCTGCCTTGCCGTTAAAGCGCTGGCGGGCAAGGAAGAGGAGCATGGCGAACACAAGTTCGGCCACGGCGTTTGAGTTCTGACCCGGTGTGTTCATCACGACAACACCGTGCGCCGTGGCGGCCGCGAGGTCTACATTATCGTATCCCGCGCCGGCCCGGACAACAATCTTCAACTGCCGGGCGGCGTCGAGCACCTCAGCGTCGACCTTGTCACTGCGCACGATGAGGGCGTCGGCCGTAGCTACGGCTTCGAGCAGGGCTGCGCGTTCGTACTTCTCAATGATTTCGAGTTCGTAGCCTGCATCGGCCGCCACTTGCCGTATGCCGTCGACTGCGGGCTGGGCGAACGGTTTTTCGGTGGCTAAAAGGACCTTCATAGTCAGTTGGTTTTAAGAAGTTAATGCTTGGACTCGAATTCCTTCATGCACGCTACAAGCGCCTGAACGCCTTCGAGGGGCATTGCGTTGTAGCAAGAAGCGCGGAAGCCGCCCACGGAGCGGTGCCCCTTGATGCCCGACATGCCTTGGGCGGTGGCATAGGCAAGAAACTCAGCCTCCAAGTCCTTATACTCGTCGGCCATGACGAAACAGATGTTCATCACGGAACGGTCTTCTTCCTCGACAGTGCCGCGGAAAAGACGATTGCGGTCAATCTCGGCATAGAGCACTTCGGCACGTTCCCTTGCACGACGGTCCATCGCTTCGACACCACCTTGCGACTTCACCCAACGGAGGTTCTGCATGGCACAATAGATGGGCACGACTGGCGGAGTGTTGAACATGGATCCCTTATCGATATGCGTACGGTAGTCAAGCATGGTCGGAATGGTACGACTCACCTTTCCAAGCACGTCGTCCTTCACGATGACAAAAGTCACGCCCGCCATCGACAGGTTCTTTTGAGCACCGCCATAGATGACCGCATATTTCGACACGTCGACCGGGCGCGAAAGGATGTCGGACGACATATCGGCCACCATGGGCACGGGCGAGTCGAGGTCGGTCCGGATTTCCGTTCCGTATATCGTGTTGTTCGTCGTCAGGTGGAAATAATCGACATCCGCCGGGATTGTGAAGCCCTTGGGAAGGTAGCAATAGTTGCGGTCTGCCGACGAAGCCACTTCGACGACCTCACCGAAAAGTTTGGCTTCTTTGATGGCCTTCTTGGCCCACACGCCGGTGTTCAGGTATGCCGCACGGCGCTCCAGCATGTTATAGGGCACCATGCAGAACTGCAAGCTGGCGCCGCCGCCGAGGAAGAGCACCGAATAGCCTGCGGGCACATCGAGCAGTTCTTTCACGAGCGCCTGCGCCTCGTCCATCACAGCCTGGAACTCCTTGGAGCGATGGCTGATCTCCATGAGCGAAAGTCCTATACCGTCGAAATCCACACACGCCGCAGCAGTGGCTTTCATCACCTCCTGCGGCAGGATGGAGGGACCGGCACCGAAATTATATTTCTTCATACTTTGATAGATTGTAGGTTAATACTGTGTTTTACGCCCGCAAGGTACGACTTTCTTCTTTCGGGACAAAACAAAACGGCGGGAAATGTGCAACTTTTCAATAAGTTTCAAGGATTGACTGATGCCGGCCCGCACCTGTGCCACGCCGTGACAGAAAGAGCGGTCAATGCGCATGTTTTTCCAACCAGCCGGACAGTTGTTTCTGGCAGCCGGCTGGAAAATCCAATCAGCCGGCTCGTTTTTCCCGTCACTGCTTCTGTCCCACCTTGTCCTGACACGGACCGACAAACACCAGACACACGAAGTTCCCGCGCCGAAGCTGACAACCAAAACAGCCCGACGCGGGAACGGCACATTGAAATTATAATGGCAGGGAGACGGCGCAACCAGACAGGTCCGTCAATGGCGCATCACCTCAACGAGGGTGCGCATTCCCTTTATCTTTTCGCCGGCCACGGCACGGAGCGCGGCGCGTACTTTCAGGCGGTCGATGGCAGCGTAAGCGTAACGGTCTTTCACGTCGATGCGACCGATGTCATCGGCGCGGAGTCCGCCTTTTTTACAGAAGAACCCTACGATGTCTACACGGCTGAGTTTGTCTTTCTTGCCCCGACCGATGTATACGGTCACCCAACGCGGTGCCACCGGACGGAGTGCCGGCTTCGAGGGAACGTAGTCCTCTGGCGCGGGATCGAGATATTCAGGCAGCGTCTCCTTCGGATTGAGTATCAGGTAGGAGCACCCGTCGGCTTCCCAGCGCCCCGTTCGTCCCACGCGGTGGACATAGGCCGCCTGGTCGGCCGGCAGATGATAGTGGACAACGGCTTCGACCTCCGGCACATCAAGCCCGCGTGCCGCGAGGTCGGTCGACACAAGCACATTGCTGCATCCGCTTCGGAACTTGTAGACAGCGCGCTCACGCCACTGCTGTTCCATACCTCCATGGTAGCGCTCAACACTGAAACCGGCCTTTGCGAGGGCGTCAGCCACACGACCGACACTCTCGCGGTAGCCTACGAACACCACAGCAGGGCGTCCGCCGAAATCACCGAGGAGGGCGATAAGCGTGTCGAGCTTGTCGTTCTCAGGCGAACGGACCACATAGCTGCGGATGCGGCCGGCAGGCACTCCGTCGCCGCCACCGAGATAGTCCAATCGCTCCACGCCACGACGCCCGCCCGACACGGCGTTCAGAAATGCCCCAAGCTCGTCGCTGTCGGTGGCTGAGGTCAAAACGGTACGCCGCACGCCCGGCAGCTCACGGACAAGCCGGTTCATCTCGTCGCGGAAGCCGAGTTCAAGACACTTGTCGAACTCATCGACGACGAGACTGCGCACCGTAGGGCCGTGAAGGTTATCCTTGGCCAAGTGGTCGCACAAGCGGCCAGGGGTCGCAATGACCAGCTGAGGGCGCACGCTGCGGATGACGCGGTGCTCTTCCATGGCCGGACGGCCTCCATAACAACAGACGGCTCGCAACGGCGTCCGCAGGCTGCGGAACACATCGTCGATCTGTATGGCAAGTTCGCGCGACGGCACCACGACGACAGCCTGCAAGACGTCCGACTGGGCGTCGAGTTGCCCGCAAAGCGGCAACAGGTAAGCCAAAGTCTTCCCGCTGCCCGTCGGGGCCAGGAGCACGACATCATCGCGCCTCTGGCAGGCTTCGACCGCGGCCTCCTGCATCGGACTGAGCCGCGTGACGCCCTGGCGGGAAAGCGCATCACGCAATTGGGGTGTCAAGAATACGCCGGAAGAGGATTTTTCAGGTGTGTATGACATGAGCAGAAAAGTATTTAATCATTTTCAAAACGGTTTTCCGGACTCTGCCCGGTGATTTCGGAACGATGGAGTGCATTTGAAAATTTGCACGACCGGTGCATAGCTTTACACATCCCGCGCAAAACGCGACAAGTAGCCCGCACAGTTGCACAGCAGCTCTCTCACACAGAACACCTCACACGACGGCATCGACAGGCACGTCATGCGCATCTACGGGCACTTCGGACACGCGCTGGAAATCAAAGCAGAAGCCAAGCAAAAGACATCCTCCTGCACGCAACTGCGGCAGGAGGCGGTCGTAATACCCCCGTCCGCGACCTAACCTCCGGCCTTGACTGTCGAAAGCCAGCCCGGGAACGACCGCCACGTCGACCGAGGCATAATCGGTGAACGTCGGGCCTTGCGGTTCAGCAATACCGAAGACGCCGGCAGCGAGACGGGCAGGCCCTGTATATTCGACCAGACGGAGGCCGTCGCCGTCGACCACAGGCAGGAGCAGGCGCTTGCGTCCTTGCCACCGTGTCAAAAGTGCATGGGTATCCACCTCGTCGGGCAAAGAGTGATAAAGCAGCACAGTCCGCGCCGATTGGAACTCAGGATACGCCTCCAGACGGGCTACTGGGCCCGCAGAAGCCGCAAGAAGCTCTTCAGGTGTGAAGCGGTGCTTCTGCCCGTTTATGAAACGGCGGAGTGCGACCTTGGAAAGCTCGGGCATACGGGGCGGAACGGGCTGATCCATGAATAGATAACAGGCGACGGACACATCAGTCGTAATGCGGCACCGACGACTTGGGCCTGCTGTTTCGGCACGGACTTCTCTTGCGCGGGGAATGTACGACGCTCGCGGATGACGTTGAGCGCCTGCTCCACTGCTAAGTCGGTCCGGTTGATGTATTCGGCCGAAGCAGCCTCGCCCAGCAGCTGGTCAATGATGTAACCGTAAATGTAATTCACAAAGAGGTCGTGCGAGGTGCGCAACATCAGGTTACGACGTTTCAGGCCATGGCCCTCACCATACGCGGCAAAGGCTTGGGGCACGTCGCGACGGTCCAGGTAGGCCACGACGTCGTCCACAGTCACACACTTGCGCAAGTCGGACCGGTGGTCGTCAACAAAATCGCACGCAAAGAGATAGAGCAAACCGCGCAGGTAGGCTTCCTTGAAATAGGACGTCATGCCAAGCGTGTCGCGGGGAATAAAGATGTCGGGGATGATGCCACCGCCGCCATAGACAGTGCGTCCGCCCACTGTCTTGTAGGCCTTGCCTCCCGTCCTGATACTGTCGCGCGAAAAGTATTCCCCGTGGACGGCACGCTCAAAGAGGTCGTTTTCATAGGCATCCTCGTCACCGGGCACGTAAGGCTTCTGCAAACAACGGCCGGAAGGTGTGTAATAACGGGCAATAGTCAGGCGAAGCATACTGCCGTCGGAGAATTCGATGGGTTCCTGCACAAGGCCCTTGCCAAAGGAACGGCGCCCGACGACAGTGCCACGGTCGTTGTCCTGGATAGCGCCGGCCAAAATCTCACTGGACGAGGCTGTCCCCTCGTCGATGAGCACGACAAGGGGTAAGCTCTGATAAGTGCCACGACCGTCGCTCATGTATTCCTTGCGCGGAGAGCGGTGCCCCTCGGTGTAAAGGATGAGCCGGCCCTTGGGCAAGAATTCGTTGGCTATCTGCACGGAAGGAGCCATGTACCCTCCGAGGTTCCCACGCAAGTCAAGCACAAGACTGCGGAAACCATCGTGGTTCAGGCGGGCCAAGGCGGCGAGGAACTCGGAGTAAGTGGTCTCGCTAAAATTAGTGATGCGGATATAACCCGTCGTTTTGTCGAGCATGTAGACGGCATCAATGCTCTTGACAGGGACATCGCCCCGGACAATGGTGAAACTGAGCTGTTTCTTCGTGCCGGGACGCACCACGCCAAGCCGGACGGAACTCTCGGCGGGCCCTTTAAGGAGTTTCATCGTCGTGGTGTCGGTTACGACCTTGCCGGTGTACGCTTTCCCGTCGACGGCAACGATGCGGTCGCCGGCCATCAGGCCGACGTCTTCCGACGGCCCGCCAGGCAGGACGCGGATGACACGCACCGTGTCGTCATAAATGGTGAACTGCACGCCAATGCCCGAAAAGCTTCCTTTGAGCCCTTCCATCGAAGCCTCCACGTCTTTCGCCGTCGTGTATGTCGAGTGCGGGTCCAGCTCCCGGAGGATTTGCGGCATGGCCTTTTCAACAAGGTCAGAGATATTGACCTTGTCCACATACTGGGCATCAATGATGTGCAGGAGGTCGTTGATTTTATTGCTCGAAGTATTGATGATATTCAGTCGGTTGCCCGAATAATGGTTGGCGTAGAAACTGCCGATGAGGATGCCGAACACGATTCCGATGGCGACAACCAAAGGGACGAAACGCGGCGAGTTGATTTTGTTCATATAGCGATAGAGGATTCTTCTTTAACGGTCTGACGTTCTGGCCGCACGTTCGGCTTCGACGTCAAGGAATACGGTTTCGATACCTGCACGCCGGAGCAGCTCGATGCCGTCGGCCAGACGATAGGCCTCGCCATACACG
>HF989182.1:6499-8902 GCA_000431275.1 Prevotella sp. CAG:755
CCATACACGACGCGGCGGATGCCGGCCTGGATGATGAGTTTGGCGCATTCGATACAGGGTGAGGCGGTCACGTAGAGCGTGGCGCCGTCGGAATTGTTGCCGGAACGGGCTATCTTCGTGATGGCATTGGCTTCGGCATGAAGGACGTAAGGTTTTGTCAGACCATTGTCGTCCTCGCAGACGTTTTCGAACCCTGATGGCGTACCGTTGTAGCCGTCGCTGATGATCATCTTGTCTTTCACAATGAGCGCCCCGACCTGACGGCGGACGCAGTAGGAATTCTCAGCCCAGATGCGTGCCATCCGGAGATAGCGTAGGTCGAGCGCCTGTTGTTTCTGCTGTTCCTGCAAATCCATATCTTACGTTGTTTTAACGTGTTATGCCGTTCCGTCGAAGCAGAGCTTCTATCGTAGGCCGGCGTCCTCTGAAACGTACATAGAGATCCATTGACGGCTCTGTTCCTCCGCGCGATAGGACATTCTGGCGGAAACTTTGCGCCGTCGCCCGGTCAAAGATCCCGTGCTCCTTGAACAGGGAGAAAGCGTCAGCGTCGAGCACTTCGGCCCATTTGTAGCTATAATAACCTGCGGCATAGCCTCCGGACATGATGTGGCCGAATTGGACAGTCATGCATGTGCCATCGACCTGCGGAAGAAGCTGGGCACGACGCCAGGCCTCGCGCTCGAACGATGCGACGTCGGACGTAAACGGTCGGTCGAGCGTATAGTAGGCCATATCGAGCAATCCAAACGAAACCTGACGCATGCAGGCGTATGCAGCGTTGAAGTTGCGGCTGTCTACAATACGGTCGATGAGTTCGTCGGGCAAAGGCTCGCCCGTCTCATAGTGTGTGGCGAAAGTACGGAGGAAGTCGCGCTCCATGAAGTAGTTCTCCATGAACTGCGAGGGCAGTTCGACAAAGTCCCAATAGACGTTCGTGCCGCTAAGGGAGCGGTAACGCGTACGGGCGAACATGCCGTGAAGCGCGTGGCCGAACTCGTGAAGGAACGTTTCGACCTCATCAGGAGTGAGCAGGGCGGGCTTGGTGGGCGTCGGCTTTGTCAGGTTCATCACTACCGACACATGTGGACGGCTGTCAGTGCCGTCGGGCTCGGTCCACTGCTCCTTGTAGCTCGTCATCCAAGCTCCGCCTTGCTTGCTTGGCCGTGGGTGGAAGTCGGCGTAGAAGACGGCAAGAAAAGAGCCGTCGGCATCGAACACGTCGTAGGCCACCACGTCGGGGTGGTAGACGGGAATGTCAGGGTTGCGACGGAATGTAATGCCATAAAGGCGTTCGGCCAATCCGAAAATGCCCTGCTTCACCCTCGACAACTCAAAATAAGGACGGAGCATCTCGGCGTCAAAGTCATAACGTTCGAGCTTCAACTTATGGGCGTAGTAGGCAAAATCCCACGGCTGGATTTCAAAACCGGGCTCCTCCATCTGCCGGGCTTTCGCCGCAACAGCCTCCACGTCAGCCACGGCGGCCGGACGGTAAGCATCGATGAGTTCGTCGAGCAGGCGATAGACATTACCGGTCGTACCGGCCATACGACGTTTCAGTGCATAGTCGGCATACGTAGGATATCCCAACAACTGTGCCAGTTCTCGCCGCAAGTTGACAAGACGGCTCACTATTTCAAAGTTGTTGAACGCATCGTCGTGCGTACACTTCGTGTTGTAGGCCATATAGAGGCGCTGCCGCAGTTCCCTGCTGTTGGCATACATCATAAAGGGAACGTAACTCGGCGCATCAAGCGTGATGACCCACCCGTCAAGCCCTTTCTCCTTGGCTGCCTGTGCAGCCTGCTCACGCTGCGATTCGGGCAGACCGGACAGCTGTGCTTCGTCGGTCAGGTGAAGATAGAAGTTTTGGTTCTCCTTCAGGTTGTTCTGCGAAAATTGCAGAGAAAGCCGCGACAGCTCAGCGGTGAGGGCCCGCAACCGGGATTTTCCGGCCTCGTCGAGCAAGGCACCTGCGCGGCGGAAGCCTTCATAAGTCTTCTCCAACAGCATCCTTTGTTCGGGCGATAGATCTGCCGGCGAGGCATCATACACAGCTTTCACCCGTGCGAAGAGATCCTCGTTGAGCATGATGTTGTTCTCATGCTCAGAGAGCAGGGGCGACATGCGCTGTGCCAACGCATCGAGGTCGTCCGTGGTCTCCGCGCTGAGGAGGTTGAAAAACACGGTCGTCACCCGACCGAGCATTTCGCCGCTCCGGTCGAGCGTTTCAATGGTGTTCTCAAACGTGGGAGGCTCTGGATTGTTCACTATGCACTGTATCTCCTCGTCCTCGCGCTGCATACCTTCGCGCATGGCCGGCTCAAAGTCTTCGAATTGGATGCGATCGAAAGGCACAGTAGCGTGGGGCGTATTATATGGCTCAAAAAAAGGGTTTGT
>HF989183.1:0-25436 GCA_000431275.1 Prevotella sp. CAG:755
CCAGCCGCCGAGCTGATAGCCAAGGCCTGCGCCGAGGTTGAAGGCGAAGACGCCGGGCATGCACTGCGCTGTGGCGGCTGTGTCGCGGAACACGTCGGGCGCGAGCAGGGCACGACGGCGCACCAGCTCGGTTTCGAGCAGGGACAGGAGCGCATAGCCCGTGCCCGGCAGCGAGAAGCCGGCGCGCAGGAAGAGGATGAACGTGTCGCGGGTCGAGAGTTTCGTCATAATTGCGGGGACGCTGCCTTGTTCTGGCGCGTCCTTGTTCTCTGGTGTGCAAAGTTACGTTTTTCTCATTTACTCCGCCACTTCGCTCGCGGTGATTTTGGATAAAACGGCCATGTCGGTAGAACTTTCCGCCGGAGAGGGGAATTATCCTTCGGCTTTGGCAAGTTTACCTGACAGACTGACACGATACCACCGGGGCTTGGCCATAGACGTGTGGCGCCTCCTCATGACATCCGGCGGGCCGCCGCGTCCGTCCGGAAGCCGTCCGTTCCGTCCACGGATGCCGTGCGGAACACGGCGGCCTGCTTGTGCCGCTTTGGCACCGGCCGTCATGAACGCCGCGCCCCTGCGGGCATCGCCGCATGACGGCTGACCGAAAATCCTGTCACTGCGACAGAGATTACGGGACGGCTGGCCGTTCCGGCGGGCGGGCCGGCAAAAAAGCGTGGGACGTTTCCCTGCCCCGCCCGGTGTCCGGATGGCGGTGGCCGGTGGCCGGGCGGGGCGGTGGTGTCAGCCCGTGAAAAGGCTGGCGATGAGGTAGAGGTTCAGGACAGTGACGAGGGAGGCGATGGCGTAGAGCACGACCGTGGTGGTGCGGCTGTTGGCATAACGCCCCATGACGCGGCGCGACGAGGTCAGGCTGACCTGTAAGAACACCGTGACGGGCAGCTGCACGCTCAGGACGGCCTGCGAGATAAGCAGGCCGCGGAAAGCGTCGCCCACGAAAAGGAGGACGACAAAGGCCAGCACCAGCGAAATGAGGACGCCGGCCCGCGAGTGGACGTCGCGGATGTCGTAGGGCTCGTCGTAGAAACCGGCGAAGATGCTGCCTGCGGCCATTCCGCTGGTCACTGTGCTCGACACGCCGGCCAGCAACAGGGCGAGGGCGAACACCGTGTGTGCCGACTCGCCCAGCAGGGGGCGCAGCAGGGTGCCTGCCTCGGAGAGCGACGTGACGGTGGTACCGTGGCTGAAAAAGGTAGTGGCGGCGAGGACAATCATGGCCGAGTTGATGGCCCAGCCGGCCGTCATGGCCAGCAGCGTGTCGAAGAACTCATATTTCAGCGCCCGTCGGATGCCGGCGTCGCCCCGGGTGTGGATGGCACGGCTCTGGATGACCTCGGAGTGGAGGAAGAGGTTATGGGGCATCACGACGGCGCCAAGGACGCTCATGACGATGAGCAGGCTGCCCTCGGGAAGTGATGGGCTCACGGCGCTGTGCACGGTTGTGGCCCAGTCCGTGTCGACGAGCGTCAGTTCGTAGAGAAAGGAGAAACCGATGAGCGAGACGAAGGCGATGATTCCTTTTTCGACCCGCCGGTAGGAGTTTGTGAAGAGCAGTATGCCCGTCACGATCGCAGTGAGCGCCGCGCCGACGACAAGGGGCACGCCGAAGAGCATTTCGAGCGCGATGGCTGCACCCAGGATCTCGGCGAGCGACGTAGAGACTGACGCCGCCATGGCAGTCAGCAGCACTGGCCGCCCGACGCGGCGGGGAAGGTAGCGGGTGGTGGCTTCGGCCAGACAAAGCCCCGTGACGATGCCAAGGTGGGCTACGTTGTGTTGGAGCACGATGAGCATCACTGTCGAGAGAGTGACGACCCACAGCAGGGAATAGCCGAACTCTGAGCCTGCGGCGAAGTTCGATGCCCAGTTTCCGGGATCGATGAAACCGACGGTGACGAGCAGTCCCGGCCCGATGTATCGCAGGATGTCCAGGCCGCCGCGCCCGCCCGCTTCGCGCAGGCGCCAGTGGCGGCGGATGTGGCGGATGTGGTCTTTGAGCGTTTTCATGAACGTTGGGGTTGGGGGGATGGTGACTGCGGCGGCGCTTCGTGGCACCGTTCCGCACCGGGCAAAGATAGTTCTTTCCGCGAGGGAAACGACGTTGAAAAAAGTTTTTTCAATCTTAAAAAGCCCGATATACCCTGATGTGGTGATTGTGCACCCCGACAGATTTTGCTAATTTTGCTATTGGTAATTCAAGTGTTACACATTTATATATAGTCACTATGAGAATAAAGAAAATCGTAGGGCGCGAAGTCTTGGACTCGCGCGGCAATCCGACCGTCGAAGTGGAAGTGACGACAGAATCCGGCGCATTCGGCAGGGCCGCCGTACCCTCCGGCGCGTCGACGGGCGAACACGAAGCGCTCGAACTGCGCGACGGCGACAAAGGCCGCTACGGCGGCAAGGGCGTGCTGAAAGCCGTGGAGAACGTGAACAGCGTCATTGCTCCTGCCCTTCTCGGCATGCCTGTGACGGAGCAGCGGGCCATCGACCGCCGGATGCTCGACCTCGATGGCACACCGACGAAATCGAAACTCGGCGCCAACGCCATCCTGGGAGTGTCGCTGGCTGTGGCGCACGCCGCTGCCGACTATCTGCACATGCCGCTCTACCGTTACATCGGCGGCACGAACACCTACGTCATGCCGGTGCCGATGATGAACATTATCAACGGTGGCGCGCATTCCGACGCCCCGATTGCCTTTCAGGAGTTCATGATTCGCCCGGTCGGCGCCCCGACCTTCCGCGAGGGGCTGCGCATGGGGGCTGAGGTGTTCCACGCCCTCAAATCGGTGCTGAAAGAACGCGGCCTGAGTACGGCCGTCGGCGACGAAGGCGGCTTTGCGCCCAACCTTGACAGCATCGAGGACGCCCTCGACTGCATTCTGAAAGCCATTGAGCGCGCCGGTTACCGCCCGGGCGACGACGTGCGCATCGCCATGGACTGCGCTTCGTCGGAGTTCTGCCGGGAGGAGAACGGGCAGTTCGTCTACGACTACACGTGGAAAGACCCGAAAGGCCGTGTGCTGACGGCGGAGGAGCAGGTCGCCTTCCTCGAAAAACTGGTGGACACGTACCCCATCGACTCGATAGAGGACGGAATGAGCGAGAACGACTGGGCCGGGTGGAAAGCCCTGACTGAACGCCTTGGAGGCCGGTGCCAGCTGGTGGGCGACGACCTCTTCGTGACGAACGTCGACTTCCTCGCCCGTGGCATAAAGGAAGGTTGTGCCAACTCTATCCTGATAAAGGTCAACCAGATAGGCTCGTTGAGCGAAACGCTTGACGCCATCGAAATGGCGCACCGCCACGGATACACCACAGTGACCTCGCACCGCTCGGGAGAGACGGAAGATGCCACCATCGCCGACATCGCCGTGGCGACCAATTCGGGACAAATCAAGACCGGCTCGCTGAGCCGCTCCGACCGCATGGCCAAGTACAACCAGCTCCTGCGCATTGAAGAGCAGCTGGGCGACCGCGCCGTGTATGGCTACGAACGCTTGAAGTGATCCGGCGATGCGAAAGACCAAAGTGGCGGCGCTCGTTGCCGCAGCCTGTTTGATGACGGTTTGTGCCCCGGCGCAAACCGTCATCGACCTTGGGCCGGGCGGCGGCGTGCGCTCCAAAGGACTTCATGACTTCGACCGTCAACTCAAGACGCCCCGGCAACTTGTCGAGGATTCCCTTGCTTACCGCGATTGTATCACCCGGGCCTACAACGCGCTGGCTGCGGATTCGCTGGCACAGGCCGACGGCCTCTTCCGCGAGGCGCTGAAACTGATGCCCGCGCAGTCGGCCAATCCGCTCGTATACTATCAGCTCGGCCTCATCGCCTCTGTGCGCGGCGACGACCGTGCTGTGGTGACGGAGATGAGCCATGCGCTCGACGCCCGCCCTGACATGGCCGATGCCCGCCGCCAGCGCGCGTATGCCTATCTGAACCTGAGACAGCTGGGAGAGGCCCGGAGGGACTGCGACGTTCTTCTTGACGGCCAGCCGGCCGACACGACGGCGCTCTTCCTGCGGGCGGCGGTCGCGACACAACAGCGCGACTATCCTTCGGCTGCCCGCGACCTCCAGGCGCTGTTGAAAGTCTCTCCGCAGCATGTCAATGGACGCCTGTCGCTGGCCATCGTGACACAGAAGATGGGCAGGCCGCGCGAAGCGCTGAACGCGTTGAACCTCCTGGTGCAGTCCGCGCCCGGCAACGCAGACTGCCTTGCGGCCCGAGCTGACGTGGAGGTGGAACTCGGTATGGACGAGGCGGCCCGCGCTGACCTTGATGCCGCACTCCGCCTGACGCCCGACGACGCGGGTCTGCTGCTGCAGCGTGCAGCCGTCCTGACGCGGCTGGGGTCGCGTGCGGCTGCGCGCCGTGACCTTGACAGGGCAGTCGGGCTGGGCGTTCCGCGTGCGAGCCTCAACGCGCAGTACCGCGCCTTGACGCGCTGAGCCTTTCTTTCAGCCATATATGAATAATGAGGGCCGCTCCCGGTGTGGGGGCGGCCCTCATGGTGCTTGGGGTCAAGGCGTCAGTTGATTACGCATTTGGTATCGTTAACCACGTAGACGCCGGCCGGAAAATTTGGGAGCTTTTTCGTCCCCTTTACCGTACCTTTTGCAATGACTTGTCCGCCTGCGTTCACCACGCGGTAGGGTTTTTCCTCTTCGCTACGCAGGACAATGGTGTTCTCTTCGACACTCACGTTCATGCCGGAAGCCACAGGGGCTGTCTCAATGCCCACGGGGGGGATGTTGGTGAACAAGACGGAAACCGAAACGTCACCATCAATCATCGAGGCAGGGATCGTGATGCTTGTTTGGGTGTCGCATTGGATCGTGTCGACGCTCCACTGGCGGTTGCCGTGTATGTACTGATCGCCGTTGAAGTTGTAGCCGTGCGTGATACGGAGACCGGTGAGGTAATAGCCGTCATCCATCTTCACACTGAGGTTCAGATTTTCGTCGAAAGGTATGGAGTCGGGCAGGGCACTGCCGTCGGCCAATGTGACGCTGCACATGCGGGCGTCGACGCTGAGCTGTACATTATCGGTATGGACGTTGATGAGATAGTCGACGATGTTGCCGCCATTGTTGATGATGGTGTTGTCAAGGTCGATGTTGCCGGCCGGGTCAATGTTGTTCCAGTCGATCTTGGTGCGGCCACGGTAGATTCCGCGTGGCTGGTCGGCGGGGGCGGTGTAGACCGGGGTGCCCACACCGGTGCTGGAGCCGCGGTTCTGGCCGGCACTGTTCTTCCCTTCGTAGTAGGAGTAGGACATGAGGTCGCTACCGTTGGCCGGTTCGTCGGACTCGAAGTCCACGTCGAACTTACCGTCGTTATCCCAGTCGACGTAGGTGTAACTGTGCATGGCGTTGCCCGTGTAGCTGTATGTCGGGCGCACGCTCTCGCCCGCTTTCATCGTGACGGTGAACTTGTCCGTCAGGTCTGCATAAACGGTCGAACGGCACTGCGTCGTAGTCGTGGCGCTCGATACGTTGCCTGCACGGAATGTCATGCGGTCCAGGTGGCGGTCGGTGCGCGTCATGACTTGGTCAGCGTCGAAGTTGAGGGCGTACTCGCCTGTCGAGATGCGCGGCGAGGCACTTTCGCTGACCGTCACGTTGTCGATGTATGTCATGAAGTCTTCGCCGCTGCCTGGGTTGATTGATGCGTCCGGCACGATAACGAGGCTCATGATCCGGGCATTCGCATTGCCCCAGATGGGGAAGACTGCGTCAGCCCAAGCCCCTTCGGGGATTTGCATGTTGCCGAGTACGATGAGCTGTTCGGCATCCGGCTCCTGCTCTGTGCGGGTGATGCGTTTGCCCAATGCGACAAGGCCAACTTTTCCACCCTTGGGCGAATAAATATAGGCGTGCACGTATTGCGTTGTCGGCGAGAGGGCGATTGTGTCGTTGAGGTCAATGCGTGCGCCGTAGAACATGCCTCCGTAGCGGGAGCGCTGGAATCCTAAGACTTTGTCGCTCGGGTTATTGTCGTCCTTGTAGGGATTGTCGACGACGCGGGCCTGTCCGGTGAGTTGCCCGGTGCGGAATGGGGAATCTTCCCACGCGTCGTAGGTCGATACGCTTTTGTAGTCGTTCTCTTCGAAGTCACATTTCGGCGCTTGGGCCTGTGCGCCGAGCGATACGGCCAGCGCTGCTGTGGCTATGAACAATTTATGCTGTTTCATTGTGTGATTCATTTATCAGATTGAACGGGTTAATAGATGGCGATGTTGCTGAGCAGCGGGCAGGCGCGGCTGTCTGTGATGTTGACGCGGATGTATTTGGCAGGAATGCCGCGGCCGTAGCTCGACGTGTCGTCGTTTCTTGCCATGATGCGCTTGTGGCCGATCGTCGTACCTTCGGCAAACGAACGCCATGTGGAGCCGTCCGTGCTGAACTCAATGTTGAAGGCGCGCACCCGCTGGCCGAGCTTCATGTACTCTTGAAGCATCACGTAGTGTACCTGTTGTGTCTCTGGCAGTTCGATGGTGACGGAGCCCGTTGTCTGTCCGTCGTTGGTGGCCCAATAGGTTTCTTTGTCGTTGTCGGCCACGTTCTTGGCGTCATACTTGCCGCCGTCGCGAACCTGGTCGGCTGTGATGCTGGTGGCGGTGAGGGCGAAGTTGTTGGTGAGGCGGGTTTCGAGCAGTTCTCCCAATTGCCCCAAGTTCCGTACTTGTGTGTCGCTGAGCACGCCGTCGGTGTTGGCGGCGCAGTTCATGATGAGCGTGGCGTTGCGTCCGACGGTTTCGAGGTAGATCTTATAGAGTTCCTCAGCCGATTTGATATTTTCGTTTGCGTGCCAGAACCAGTTCTGTGACGTGCGGACGTCCGATTCCGAGGGGATGAATTCGAAGCCCTCCTCGTAGCCGGTGTTGTTGTTGCCCTCGCTCTGAACCGAGCGGATGTCGCTGTTGGCCCAGCAGGTTCGGCCGGAATATCCGGCTTCGTTTCCGCACCAGCGGAACTCGCGTCCCCAGACCACGGCGTTGGGTTGCACCTTGTGGATGTAGGCGGCCACGTTCGCCCAGTCGTAGTAGGTCGTCTTGTCGATGGTTTTCGTAGTCGCGGTCTCACCGCCGTAGAAACCCGTACCGCCATTGGCGCCGTCGAACCAGACTTCGAACACGTCGCCGTAGTTCGTGAGGAGTTCTTCCAGCTGGGTCTTGAAGATGCCGTCGACGTAGTCTTGCGTGGCATAGGTGGCGGCGCTGGCATCCCACGGCGAGAGATAGACACCGAACTTCATGTCATATTTCTTGCAGGCCTCGGAGACGAGTTTGGGGATGTCAACCTGTGGGCCGACGCCGCCGCTGTTCGTCACGCAGAAGTCTGTGCTTGTCGTGGGCCAGAGGCAGAAACCGTCGTGGTGCTTACAGATGACGACGACGCCCGTCATGCCGGCGCTCTTCATGGTCGATACCCATTGGTCGCAGTTGGGGATGGACTGCGGGGCGTAGTGGGTGGGGTCCGGCTTGATGTCGTTGCCCCACTCCTTGTCGATGAAGGTGTTGTAGCCGTAGTGAGAGAAACCATAGAATTCCATTTCCATCCAGTCGAGCTGGCGCTGGGTAGGAACGGGGAATACGGGCGACGGCGTGTTGTCAGGATTTGGGATTTCCTGCTGCTCGAACAACTCTTGCGCCGGGGCGGGCAGGCATACCAAGCCGGCAGCCAAGAGGCCGAGTAAAGATGTAGTGATTTTTTTCATAGTGCATGAATTTTAGAGTGATTTTGGGCAAAATTACGGAAAGTTATTCAAACACATTCGCCGCAGGCTTAAAAAAATGTAGTTGCCGTAATTTTTTTTCTCCCTCCGTTTTTGAGGACGGGCTGTCTGGCTTTTTCTCTGGTCTAGTCCCGGAGTTTCCGGTCCGGCCGGCGGGGTGGCCTGAGCAGGACGGCTGACGGTTTTTCCTGCCAGCCGGACAGGAAAGACCGTCAGCCGTCCCGTGATTCCAGCCGGGGCATCCGCCGGGCATTCCGTCAGGGCAGTGCGGGCCACCAGAGCACGGGGCGGCCCGTGGCGTGCGGCGGGAAGTAGGCGTAGGGCACGGCTACGAATCCTGTGTCCTCAGCGTCGTCCCTGTTGGTCCCGCCTGAGAGGGGGACACTGCTCCCGGCGAGCGGGACGAAGTCCATCCCTGCGCGGGCAAAGTCGGGCTCGGGGCTGTGGCTGGCCCGGAGGGCGCGGCCCGCCGGGAGCGTGGCGCCGGAGTAGGCCACCGGGCCGCGCATGAGGGCTACGGGACGGACTCCGTCGCTGCCGGACGTGGCGGGACTGACGGGCAGGACTGGCAGCGGGAAGGTGAGGCGGACTTCATCGTTGCGGTTCCATTCGCGCCGTATGACGAGATAGCCGCGCTCGGTGGTCGAGGTGAGCAGGTCCTTGCCGTTGACGTAGACCGTAGGGAGGGGCGTGCGTGCTCCTGCGTCGTAGCGGCTGGCCGGGATGACCTCGCCCGCTGCCCACTGCGGCAGGCGTATCCGGAGCGTCAGGGGCGTGCCGTTGCGCTTCGGGGTGAGGCGCAGGACGACGTCGCCCGTTGTCGGCATGTCGGTCACTTGGTCTATGGCGCCTTGGAAGACGGGCGTGTCGAAGCGGGCATAACAATCGGTGAAGAGGTTGACGTAAAGGCCGTCGCTGCCCGTGGCATAGATGAGGGCGGGCGCTGAGATGAGCGCACGGGCCGCCGCACGGCGCAGGGTGGCCGACGTGTCGCGCCGGGCGCCGGCGTCGACGGCGTTCGTCAGGGCGCGTTCGAGGGCTTCGACATAGCGCGCGTCGCCCGTTGTGAGGAACAGGCGTGCCGACGTGTCGAGCGTTCGCAGGGCGGCGGCCGTTTGCGGGTCGGTCTGTTCGTCGCCAGTGCCGCCCACCAGGTTCAGGCTGTCGCGGCAGCGCGCTTCCCAGTCCGCCTCTTGCTTCTTGAAGGCGTGGCGGTGGAGTGGGGCGTAGGGCTCGGGGCGCACGGTGCTGTCGGTCACGAGGGCCGTCAGGCGCCAGTTGTCGCCTTGGTTGAAGAACATGACGCTGTCCGCAGGCAGGTAGTTGAGCGGATGGCTCAGGCGTGCGGGGCGCGCCGTCTGGGCGGTGGCCGCGAAGGCGGCGGCCGCCACGAGCAGGAGCAGGGTGAGGCGTTTCGTCATTGTCGGGTTCGCATTTGTCGGATGATCTCGCGCCACGGGTCGGTGAGGCGGCGCGATTCGGCTATCTTTTGGAGGGTCATGCGGCGCACTCCGGGGGTGAGGCTGCCTCCGTCGAGGTGGGGGAGGGTCTTTTCAGGATATTTCACGAAGCACACCGAGAGCGCCCATGCCTGGGCCATTTGCGCGTAGTAGCCGTGTGTGGGCGTGGCGGAGAGCCGCGCCAGCGTGCGGTCGATCCAGCCGTCGTTGACGTAGTGGTCGAGGAGCATGACAAGGCCGAAGCGTTGTGCATATTCCTCATCGCTGTCGGTGTAAGGCATGAGGAATGCCCATCCGCGCTCGGCCTGACGGCGGATGGCAGTGAACGACGAGCAGGGGATGTCGCAGGCGGCCCAGTTGTCGATGAGCGGCACGTAGGCCGCCACGCGTGCCAGCCATGTGTCGGCATCCGTTTTCAGCCGTCCGACGAGCAGGCCGCGCAAGACGACCTCCTCGAACGACATTCCGGCGGGGTCGGTTGCGAGCCAGCCGGCAGCGTCGTCGCGACGCGCCAGTTCGGCGGCCAGGCGGCGCAGCGACGGGACCCGCACGCCGAGCACGTGCCGCCCGACGCCGGGCATGAGGCGGCGGTTGAATTCGGCCAGGCGCGGTTCGGCCAGTTCGTGGAGGCGGTTACGGATGAGGGTGTCGATGGTCATGGCGTCAGGCATAAGGGATTGGGGAGGTAAAATTACGGAAAAAGTGCGAAACCGTCGGCCGCGGCTCGGAAAAACCGTTGTGGCCTCTTGCTTTTTCATCGGTGGCGTGACAGGAAGCGCCGTGTCCGTTCGTGGCGTCACCGTTTCTTGCGAGGGACTTTCTGGCCGCAGCGTCAGGCATTCGCGCGGGGGCGGATAAAAAAACGCCCCGGCGTGTGGAAGCCGGGGCGAGCATGTCCGGGGATGTGGTTCACTGTGCGCGGAGTTCGCCGATAGCTTGGACGAGCCGGGTGAAGTCTGCCGGGCGCACATCGCCAATGTGGCCGATGCGGAAGGTGTCGGCTTGGGAAATCTTGCCCGGATAGATGACGAATCCCTTGGCTTTGAGCTTGTCGTAAAAGTCTTTGAAATTGAAGTCCTCCGTGGGATAATAAAACGAAGTGATGACAGGCGATTGCCACTCGTCGGGCAAGAGGGTGCGGAAGCCCAGTGCGCGCATCCCGCGGACCAGCGTGCGGTGGTTCTCGGCGTAGCGGGCGTGGCGGGCAGCGATGCCGCCTTCGGCGTCGAGCTCGCTGAGGGCCTGCATGAACGCCCTGACTACGTGGGTCGGCGAGGTGAAGCGCCATTTGCCGTGGCCTTTTTCCATTGTTGCCCATTGGTCATACAGGTCGAGCGAGAGTGAGCGCGCCACGCCCTTGCAGCCTTCCAGCAAGGAGCGGCGGGCGATGACGAAACCGAACCCCGGCACGCCTTGGATGCATTTGTTGGCACTGCTGATGAGGTAGTCAATGCCCAAGGCCGACATGTCAATGGGGACACCGCCAAAACTGCTCATGGCGTCGACGATGAGCGTCTTGCCGTGGCTCTTGACAATGCCGGCGATGGCGTCGAGGGGGTTGAGCACGCCGGTGGTTGTCTCGCAATGGACGACTGCCACGTGCGTCACGTCGGGGTGTGCGTCGAGATAGTCACTGATGGCCTGCGGATCGACTGGCTGTGTCTCCTCGAACTGCATCACATGGCAGCGGAGGCCGTAATAGTCGGCGATGACGCCCATGCGCTTCCCGTAGGCGCCGTTGGCGGCTACGAGCAAACTGTCGCCAGGATGTACGGCAGTGCCAAGCGTGGCCTCCACGCAGAACGTCCCGCTTCCCTGCATGAGTATGGCCGTATATTCCTCAGGGCGGGAGGCGGCCAGCTCGGTCAGCTTGTGGCGGATAACCTCGACGACGCCCACGTTGTAGTCTTCGTCCCACGTGCACCAGTCGCTCATCATGGCGCTCTTTACGGTCTCGCTCGTGGTCAGCGGGCCGGGTGTAAGAAGTAAATAAGGTCTCATGTCTTTTGTCGTAGTGAACGTATCTTATTCCAGGTTCATTCTTTGGTTGATTGCTTCGATGAGAGCGGGCAACTCTTCGGCCGTGTCGACCACATAGTGCACTCCGGCGGCATACATGCGGCGGCGTACGTCGGACATGCGGCGGCGAAGCTCGCCGGCCGGCAGCGCGGCCACTTCGTCCTCCGTCAGTGCAAGCTCGTTGCTGCCCAGGACGACGCCCACGCTCCACACCCCGGCATTCGCGCCCTCGCGGATGTCAGAGATAGTGTCGCCGTATTTCACGACGGAGAAACGCGACGGCACGGCGAGCTCGCACATGTTCCGGTAAATCATATAGGGCGCAGGGCGTCCGCCCGGAAGGCCGTCCGCGGTGATGCAGGCGTCGACGGTGTATCCTTGGCTTGCCGCGGCCGGAACTACGATGTCCATCATCGCACGGGTGTAGCCGGTGGTCGAACCGACCTTGATGCCCGATGCACGCAAGGCGCGGACTGCCTCGACAACGTGCGGAATGGGACGGGCATAACCGGCGAGTGTGGCGCAGAGCCGCTCTTGGAACTCGGCGTAACAGGCTTGTATGTCGTTCTCGTTGTAATCGCGGCCATACTTTTGGCGGAATTCATCGGCGACATGTTCCAAACGGAACAAGGCGCGGATTTCCTCAATCTTCGTCAGGCCCATGTGGGCACGGGTCTCAGCGTCGCTGACCGTCAGCCCGAGTTTCCTGAAACTCCCGACAAAGGCCGCCACTGGGGCAAAGCAGCCGTAGTCGACGGCTGTCCCGGCCCAGTCCAAAATGATGCATTCAATCTTTTTCATGCGTGAGTTGTTATGATGTGTAACTTCTTGTTTTCTTGTGTCGCTGCCTCTTCTTCGTGGTTGCTGGCTGGTGAATCCTGCACGGCCATGCGGCGGCGTGCCCGCAAGATGTAGCCCATGGCGGCAGTGAAAGCCAGGCAGCAGGTCGCCCCGATGTAAAGGCTCATGTGGTCATAGAATGTGCTCCACTCGATATGTGAGGCATAGCCTTCCTTGAACAGCAAGAGCGCCAGTGTGCCCAGATAGCCCACAAAGTCGATGGTGATGATGAAGAAGCCGACATTGCCTCTTATCTTGAAGCAAGCGATGAATCGTTCGAAGAAGATGGTTTGAAAGCTCAGGTAGGCCATGTCGAGGCAGAGGCTTTGGAAAAACAGCCACGCCGTGGTGGAGAGGCCTGATCCGCTGCCGCTTGCTCCGAGGACTGCGAGCGTGCCCATGCCGTACGTCGAGAGCAAAAGCAGGATGCACAACACCTTCAAATGGCTGTACGTGGAAGCAAGGAGCGCGAATATGGCGAGCAGGACGAGTGTCGCCATCGAATCGATCTGGGCGAATGCCCAGGACGACACGGTGCTGACATCGATGATGCAGACGATGAAGTCCTCCTTGACGTCGCGCTGCACGGTGAGCAGGAGGTTGGCGCCGAAAAGCAGGATGAGTAGTGGCATGAAACGCCGGAAGAGTGCCCGACGTTCGTGCCTGTCGAGGGTGACGCGTTCCGAGCGCGAGGCAATGTCGGCAGCCGTCGGCCGGGGAAAGCGCGTCATCGTCCATCCCGTCAGGCAAAGCAGGGGGAACGCCGCGGCGCCCACCAGGGCTGGCATCCAGAACTCGCTGACGTGAAGCTGGTCCAGCGCGTAAAGCCCGAGTGACTTGGCGACGCCTGAACTGAGCGCCATGCTCACCCCCATGATACTGGCCAGCAAGTCTGTCGTACGTCGCCCTTCAAGGAAGCTGAACAGCACGCCCCACATGCAGCCCAACGAGAGCCCGTTGAAGTAGAGCGCGGCTATATTATAAGGTGTGGGCAGCAGGCCGAAAAGGATGAGCGAGAACTCAGACAATGCGGCCGAACCGATGATGAACCGCAACCGCCCCTCCGGCCTCAGTTCGGAGATGAATTTGATGCCCAGCAGCTTGGCGCTGACGTAGCCCAGCAGCTGAACGATGCTGACTGCGATCTTGTAGTCCATGCCGCAGACTTGCATGCCGGCGAACTCCGCCGCAGTGAATGGCTTGCGCAGGGCATAGACAAGAGAGTAGGACAGCAGGGCTGTGCCGCCGGCCCAAAGGACAAAGGCCCAGTCGGGCATGGTCTGCCGTCCGGAAATGACGGATGTCTGTTCTTTCATTTTGTCTCCTTTTCTGATTTCGCGGCAAAAGTAGCTGTCATGGTGCCTGCTTGCTGCATAAATCCGTAGGGGGAGCGGTGGGGCCGTGCGGCCGACGTGAAGGTGCCGTCTGTATGATAGCTTTCGGCGGCCGGTGAGGGCGGTGCGCAGATCGCTTGCATGGCGCTGTCACAACGGGCAGCAACTGCTGTTGCGGAAGGGGCGGGCGGTCCGGACGTTACGGCCGCCAGATGGCGGCCGCCAAGGCCGGAAACGGCGACGGCGAATTTTTTGAACAAATTTTTTGATGGAAATTTTGGAGGCTTCGTTAGAATGTTCTATTTTTGCAGTCGTAAAAACTATGTAAGCGATACAATTTTTGAATATGGACAAGATTTCTACCTACGACTACTTGCTGCAACACCAGGTGAAGCCTTCGGTGCAGCGCCTGGCCGTGATGGATTATCTGCGGAAGCATAAGACGCACCCGACGGCGGACGACATCTATGTGCACCTGCTCAAAGAAATCCCGACGCTGTCGAAAACGACTGTCTACAACACCCTGCGCCTGCTGGTGGAGCACGGAGCGGCCCGGATGCTGACAATCGACGAGCGCAACGTATGTTTCGACGCCATGGTCGAGCCGCATGCCCATTTCTTCTGTACGACCTGCGGCCGCGTCTACGACCTTCCGACCGACGAGGTCTCCGTGGCGCAGGTGGACAGCCTGCCCGGCGGGCACAAGGTCGCCGAGGTGGACCTCTACTACCGGGGTACGTGCGGCCACTGCCTCGGCGCGGATTTGAAAAACTGAACCGCTCTTTACAGCGACACATATAATAATAACCATCAAAACGAACAAGGACATGAAAAAGAGATTCATTTGCACCGTTTGCGGCTACGTTCACGAAGGTGAAACTGCCCCTGAGAAGTGCCCCATGTGCGGCGTTCCCGCCTCGAAGTTCAAAGAACTGAAAGAAGAAGGGCTGGAATTCGTGGCAGAGCACGAAATCGGCGTGGCCAAGGGTTGCGACGAAGAGATGATTAAGGACTTGAACGCGCACTTCACGGGCGAATGCACGGAGGTGGGCATGTATCTGGCCATGAGCCGCCAGGCCGACCGCGAGGGCTATCCCGAAATTGCCGAAGCCTTCAAGCGTTATGCTTGGGAGGAGGCTGAACACGCTTCGAAGTTTGCCGAACTGCTCGGCGACTGCGTATGGGACACGAAGACCAACCTCGAAAAACGCATGGCCGCCGAAAGCGGTGCCTGCGCCGACAAGACGCGCATCGCCAAGCGTGCCAAGGAACTCAACCTCGACGCTATCCACGACACCGTGCACGAGATGGCGCGCGACGAGGCTCGCCATGGCCGCGGCTTCGAAGGACTTTACAACCGTTACTTCAAGAAGTAAGCCCCACACAGCGTCAGAAAACGCACCCGAGCGGGCGGACGGGCCGGAAGGCCTGCCCGCCCGCCTCATTTGTGCG
Organism: Prevotella sp. CAG:755; assembly: GCA_000431275.1. Lineage (GTDB taxonomy): Bacteria > Bacteroidota > Bacteroidia > Bacteroidales > Bacteroidaceae > Alloprevotella. The sequence goes on from HF989183.1 coordinate 14,871, forward strand.
TGGCGGACGGGATGCGGGTGGGGAGAAAAGCGTGAAGTCCCCGGCGCGATAGGGCGTCGGGGACTTCACGTTTCGGGCCGCTGCACCGGGGAGTGTGTCCGTTGCGGCGGTTTTTGCGGTCGCTGTGTCAGCGGATGATGGTAGCCTCGCGGTCGGGACCGACGGAGACGATGGTGATCGGCGTGGCGAGCTGGCCTTCGAGGTAGTCGATATAGGCTTTGAAGGCAGGCGGGAAGTCGCTCTCATGGCGCACGGCGGTGAGGTCGGTCTGCCATCCGGGCAGTTCCTCGTAGACGGGCTCCCATCCGGCCGTGTCGAAGGGCATGTCGGTCGTCGTGACGCCGTCCTTGCGATAGGCCACGCAGGCCTTGATGGTGGCGAAGCCGTCGAGTACGTCGCCTTTCATCATGACGAGCTGGGTGACACCGTTGATCATGATGGCGTAGCGCAGGGCGACGAGGTCGATCCAGCCGCATCGGCGGTTGCGTCCGGTGACGGCGCCGTATTCATTGCCGATGTGGCGGATGGTGTCGCCCGTTTCGTCGAAGAGCTCGACGGGGAAGGGGCCGGAGCCGACGCGCGTGCTGTATGCCTTGAAGATGCCGAATACCTCGCCGATCATGCGGGGCGCCACGCCGAGGCCCGTGCAGACGCCACCGCACGTGGTGCTCGACGAGGAGACGAAAGGATATGTGCCGTGGTCGATGTCGAGCAGGGAGCCCTGGGCGCCTTCGGCCAGGACGTTCTTGCCCTCGCGCAGGAGGGCGTTGATCTCGTGCTCCGTGTCGGAAAGGCGGAAGCCGCGCATGTAGTCCACACCCTCCATCCAGCGGCGCTCGTCGTCGGTGATGTCGTAGTCGGTGAAGCCGAGGTCTTTCAGAATCTGTTCGTGGCGGGCTTTGAGGGCACGGTATTTTTCTTCGAAGCCGTCGAGGATGTCGCCCACGCGGAGGCCGATGCGGGCGGCCTTGTCGCTGTAAGTCGGGCCGATGCCTTTGCCGGTGGTGCCAACCTTGCCCTTGCCCTTGGCGGCCTCATAGGCACGGTCGAGCACGCGGTGGGTGGGCAGGATGAGGTGGGCGCGCTTGCTGATGTGCAGGCGGCTGGTGAGGTCGTAGCCTGCGGCTTCGAGCTCACGGGCTTCGGCCATGAAGAGGTCGGGCGCGATGACGCAGCCGTTGCCGATGATGTTCACCTTGCGCTCGTCGAAAATGCCAGAGGGGATGGAGCGAAGCACGAACTTCTTGCCGTCGAAAATGATGGTGTGGCCGGCGTTGGGACCGCCTGCGAAGCGGGCCACGACGTCGTATTTGGGAGTGAAGAAGTCCACGACCTTTCCTTTGCCTTCGTCGCCGAAGACGATGCCCAGCAGGGCATCCACTTTTCCGGTGTTCATGGTTTTGATGGGGTTACTGGTTGTTTGATTGTTCTTTCTTTTTCTTTTCAGCGGCGGAGCAGTCGGCACACGTCCCGTAGATGTAGAGGGCATAGCCTTCGCTCTTGAAGCCGGGAGTCGCTATCTTGGCGAGGCTCTTTTCGAGTGCCGGGCTGACGAGCTCCGTGACCTTGCCGCAACGGGTGCAGACCAGGTGATGGTGCGGCGTCGTTTGGAGGGCACGCTCGTAGTGGGCCGTGTGGTCGCCGAACTGGTGCTTGACCACGAGGCGGGCATCGACGAGCAGGTCGATGGTGTTGTAGAGCGTGGCGCGCGAGACGTGGAACCTGTTGTTGTCGAGCATCGTGCGGAGGAGCTCTTCGATGTCGAAGTGTCCCGGGGTGGAATATACGGCGTCGAGCACGGCGAAGCGTTCGGCTGTCTTGCGCTGTCCGTGGGCGCTCAGGTATTCCGTGAAACGTTGGCGGGCCTGTTCTTTGATAGGGGTGTGACTCATGGTCGCTGCACTTAGGTGGACAAAGGTAGTTCTTTTCCGCGAAAACAGCGTGCAAGGAGGAAGAAAAAGATGAATTAGAGGGTGGGGCGGCTGTCCGGTGAGGCCGGCAACGGCGACGCGGCGGCGCGAAATGCCGCCCGGGGATTTGGATGGGGAGATATTTGTAAATTGAAGTTGGCAAAAATGTAACAGAACAGTGAAAAAAGATAAGCGAAGGCAGATTTTTCGTGTGAACGCTTGGCACGTAATATGCGAAGCCGTATCTTTGCATCGTGTTTTTCATAGTATTAGTTTTAAGGTTAACAAGATTGGGATACAGCGGTATCCCTTTTTTTATGCCCGTAGGTTGAGAAACATGTTTCCCTTCTTTTGGTTTTCTGCGTGACCGCTCACGGAACGCCGGTTTGGAGCGACGAAACGGGGATGCTCTTGGAGGCCGTCTGAGGCGTCCGCACGGCTCGTGGCGAACGCCGTAGCCGATCGCTGCCGGTCTGCCGTGCCTTCCAACGGGGCGGTCTGCCGAGGCGGGGCACACCCCGCTGGCGCTGACGACAGGCGGGCACAAAAACACCGGGGCGAAAGAAAAAACGGGAGCAGCGACAGGAAATGCAGGAGCAGCGACAGGGAATACGGTCAGTGCGCCCATTTCGAAATGCGGCCATCGCATGCCGCCGAAGGGAATTTCCCAAGTATCAGGTGGCCCATTGAGCCGTGTGGCTGGCGCTTGAAATTACGTGCAAAGGGTGCTGATTTTGCAAAGTCGGGCGAGCAAAGAACCGATCTCCTCTAAAAAATATGTTATACAACATATAAAAATGCCTGCTGCGCTTGGAGCATATAGGATGAAGCCGTATCTTTGCATCGTGTTTTTCATAGTATTAGTTTTAAGGTTAACAAGATTGGGATACAGCGGTATCCCTTTTTTTATGTCCCTATGTCAGGCGGCCTGTCCGGAGCGGCCGTTTCCTGCGGAGTGGCGTTTCGCTTTCGTTCTTGTCTGACTTTCGCGGGCGTGGCCTGTCGCGTGGTGCCGGGATGGCTTCCGGCAGCCGCGAAGGCGGCGTGGTGTTTCAGGCTCTGTCGCTCATGCGCGGTAGAAGGGCTGGCAGGGATGCCATAAAAAATCCCCGGCACCGTGTGGGCACCGGGGATTTTCCAGCTATGATTGTTTACAAATGTCGAGGCGTCAGATGCCGTAGTTGATCGTGCTGAGGTAGTTGTACACTCCGACGAAGCCCAACAGGAACACACCGGCCATGCAAAGGAAGAGGCCGACGCGTGTGTAGGCGTCGCTCTTGAACGTGGCGATAGGGGCATCGCTCGTCTTGATGTACATGGCCTTCACGATGAGCAGGTAGTAGTAGAGTGAGATGACCGTGTTGATCAACGCGATGAGTACCAGCAAGTGGTGGCCAGCATGGAACGCGGACATGAAGACAAAGATCTTCGAGAAGAAACCTGCGAACGGCGGGATGCCGGCCAGCGAGAAGAGGCACAGGGTCATGAGGAAAGCCAGCCGGGGATTGGTCTGGTAGAGGCCGTTGTAGTCGTCCATTCCAATTTTTCCGCTGTGCTGTTCCACTACGTTGAGCACTGCGAACGCGCCAAGGTTAGCCACGAGGTAGACGAGCAGGTAGAACACCAGCGCAGACATGCCTTGCGCCGTGCCGCTCATTACACCGAGGATGACGTAACCGGCCTGTGAAATGGCAGAGAACGCCATGAAGCGTTTCAGGTTTTTCTGACGAACGGCGAAGATGTTGGCAATCGTGATGCTCGCCGTGACAAGCCAGAAGAAAGCGACGTCCCAGCTTTCGACCATGGGGGCGAAGACCTTGATGAGTACCACAAGCAGGGTGAAGGCCGCAGCGCCTTTCGACATGACGCTGAGGTAGCTTGTCACCACGGTCGGGGCACCTTCGTAGGTGTCTGCTGTCCAGAGGTGGAAGGGGACGAGTGAGATCTTGAAGCCCATGCCGGCAATGAAGCAGGTGAGTGCAAGGATCTGGACGAGACTGCCGTCAATGTGCGTGGCAAGGTCGTTGAAGTAGAGTGTGCCACACGTTCCGTAGATGAACGAGACGCCGTAGAGCAGCAGTGCACTTGAAAAGAGCGCCAGCAGGATGAACTTGGCTCCGGCTTCGGCCGACTCGAAACGGCGCTTGTCGAATGCTACCAATGCGGCCATGGGCACGCTGGCCAGTTCGAGGCCGATGAAGAACATCAGGAAGTGGCCGGACGAAATCATGAAGAACATGCCCAATAGTGTCGACAAGGTGAGCAGGTAGAATTCGCCTTGTTTCACGAGGTTGTCCTCGTTTTTCAGCCAGCTGTGGGCCATCAGGAAAACGATGAGCGTGCCCACGCTGAGAATGGCTTTCATGACGCTGGTCATGGGGGTGTAGAGATACATGCCGCCGAAGGCTTCGCCGCTCTCGCTACCGGGCATGAGCGTCACGACCGTGTGAATAGCCATCAGAACGACGGGCAGGGCTGTGTTGAATGTGCCGCGGCCGCTCTTCTTGTCAGGACACATGAACAGGTCGGCGAAGAAGAGCACGACAATCACCAAGAGCAACGAAAGCTCTGCGTGCATATGGAGAAATTGCGAATAATCCATTGTGGTTGCTATTATTGATTAAAGGAACGGATTGCATGTAGAGGCTACGTGGCCGATGTGGTTCACCATCGGCAGGACGCTGTCGCTGATCATGTCGCTCACCCACAGCGGGGCAAGTCCGAGGCCGGCCACCGCCACGATGAGGCAGATGACGGAGAGGCGTTCGTCCCATGTGGCGTCGGTCAGTTTGAGGTGATGCTCGTTCGTGCAGGTGCCATAGAGAATCTTGCCGACCAGTCGCAGAATGTAGACCGCCGTGATGACGATGCTGGTGCAAGCGGCTATCGTCAGGACGCGGTGGAACGTGTCAGCGTTTTGGAACGCTCCGACGAAGATGGTCATTTCAGCGATGAAGCCGCTCAGGCCCGGGAGGCCGAGGTTGGCAAGACCGGCGATGACGTAGCACACGGACAGGAACGGCATGATGCGCATCAGACCGTTGAGCTCGCGGATGTCACGGGTGTGGGTGCGGCCGTAGATCATGCCGATGAGGGCGAAGAACAAGGCCGTCATCAAACCGTGGCTCAGCATTTGCAGCACGGCACCCGTGCAGGCTGTCTGGTTGATCATCAGGATGGCGAAGAGCACCAGACCGCAGTGCGAAACCGACGAATAGGCGTTGATGTACTTCAAGTCGGTCTGGACGCAGGCCGAGAATGCACCGTAGACCACGGAGATGCCTGTGAGAATAAGGAAAATCCATCCCAATTCGTTGGCAGCTTCGGGCATGAGGAACATGGCGATGCGGAAACAGCCGTAGCCTCCGAGCTTCATGAGCACTCCGGCGTGCAGCATGGAGACAGCCGTCGGGGCCGAGGCATGACCGTCGGGGCTCCAAGTGTGGAACGGGAAGAGGGCGCCCAGCACGCCGAAACCTACAAACGTAAGAGGGAACCAGATGTATTGTTGCTGTATGTCGATAGCGTGGGCCCCGTTGAGGTGATTGGCTATGTCGATGATGTTCATCGTCTGACCGCCGGCACCGTAGAAGATGCCGAAGATGCCGGCCATGAGGAACGCGGAGCCACCCATCAGCATGAGGGTCAGTTTCATGGCGGCGTATTCCTTCTTTCCGCTACCCCATACGCCGATGAGAAGGTACATCGGGATGAGTGCAATCTCGTAGAACATGAGCATGGCGAACATGTCTACGCAGATGAAGAAGCCGAAAACGCCGAGGCTAAGCAGCGTGAACCACAGGAAGTATTCCTTGGTGAGCGGTTGCAGTTTCCACGAGGCGAATGTGCCGGTGAACACGATGATGGACGACAGCAAAAGCATGGCAACGGAGATGCCGTCCACACCTACGGCGTAGCAGATGTGCAGGGGCTTGATCCATTCGATGGAGTCGGTATAGAGCATTTCTGCGGTCGCTCCGGCTGCACGGTCGCTCAAATAGACGATTGTCAGGTAAGCCGACAGGAGCAGGAGGGCCGAGCTGCCGGCAACCATGACCGTACGGACGCTTTTGACGCCCTTGGCCAGCCATAGGCCCAGCAGCATGAGCAGGGGAATGAGGACAAATAATGATAAGAAGTTCATAGTGTCGAAATCTTAAAGAACCATGATTAATATGACGATCAGTACACCCACGAAGAACACCCAGGCATATTGTTGAACACGTCCGCTCTGGAAGCCACGGATGGCGTAGCTGAGCGAATTTGTGCCCCAAGCCAGGAAATTGAAGAAGCCGTCCACAACGTGGCGGTCGAACCAGGCGATGGGTTTGGAGATGTGCGCGAAGATGATGCGATGGGTAACGAATTGATAGACTTCGTCCATGTAGAAGCGGTGGTAAGCCCACTTGTGCAGGCTGCTGAACCTGTTGGCCAATGCGTCGGCAACGGGTTGACGGTCGCGGGCGTAGATGTACGTGGCGAGCAAGATGGCAGCCACGGCGAAAATGATGCTTGTCACTGCGACGGTCGGGTCAAGATGGATGTGGTAGGCAAGTCCGTCGGAGCTGATAAACTGTCCGAAAGGCATGAAGCCCGTGTCGCCGAGCGGCATCCAGCCGCAGACGCATGTGATGACGGCCAGAATGATGATAGGTACTGTCATGGTCAGCGGAGCCTCGTGGGGCGTGTGGTGGGCATGGAGCTCTTTGTTCTCGGTTCCCCAGAAGATGCCGTAGTAGAGGCGGAACATGTAGAACGCCGTCATGGCGGCAATGATTGTCATGATCCAGCCCATCACGGGACTGTACTGGAAGCAGGCGGTGAGGATTTCGTCTTTCGAGAAGAAGCCTGAGAACGGCGGGATGCCCGCGATGGCGAGGCATGATATGCCGAACGTGATGTGCGTGATGGGCATATATTTGCGCAGGCCGCCCATGGCGCTCATTTCATTGCTGTGGACGGCGTGGATGATGCAGCCGGCACCGAGGAAGAGGCAGGCTTTGAACATGGCGTGGGTGAAGAGATGGAACATTGAAGCCATGTAGCCGAGACCGCCTTCGTGCGGATCCATCGAGGTGCAGACGCCAAGGGCAACCATCATGAAGCCGATTTGTGAAATGGTCGAGAAAGCGAGGACGCGTTTGATGTCACTTTGAACGCAGGCTACCGACGCAGCGTAGAACGCAGTGAAGGCGCCGACCCAAGCAACGATGTGGAGCGTATCCGGAGCATAGGCAATGAAGAGCGGGAACATGCGGGCGACGAGGTAAACGCCGGCCACAACCATCGTGGCTGCGTGGATGAGGGCGCTGACTGGCGTGGGGCCTTCCATAGCGTCGGGCAGCCAGATGTGCAGCGGGAACATGGCGCTCTTACCGGCACCTCCGATGAACATAAGCCCCAGGGCAGCCGGAAGGATAAACCCGCCTTGCGCGATATTCATGGCCTCAGGGCTGTCGAAACTGAACGTGCCGCAGTAGTAGCCGTAGAGCAGGATGCCGATGAGGAAGAACATATCGGCGAAGCGTGTCACGATGAAAGCTTTCTTTGAGGCTGCGATGGCGGCCGGACTGGTGAAGTAAAAGCCGATAAGCAAGTAGCTCGACACGCCTACGAGTTCCCAGAAGAGGTACATCTGGAAAATGTTGGTGGCAACGACGAGGCCCAGCATGGACATGGTGAAGAGGCTGAGGAAGGCGTAGTAACGCTGGAAGCCGCGTTCACCGTGCATGTAGCCGAAAGAGTAGATGTGCACCATGAGCGATACGGTCGAGATGACGATGAGCATCATGACTGATATCGGGTCGAGCAGGATGCCGATGTCGAAGTGGAGTCCTTCGTTGAAGAAGGGAAGCCACGTAGCATTGAAAGGCACGATGCGTTCAAACGTCCCGTCGGCCAGGCGCGGCATGGTGAAGTATTCGTAGGCCGTCAGGTAGGACAATGCGGTCACGGCGAGCAGGCTGCATGTCCCTATCAGCCCCGACAGGCGGTGGCTGAACCACTTCCCGCAAATTCCCAGCAGAAGGAACGAGAGGAAGGGCAGCAACAGTATATATAATGTGTATTCCATATGTGTTTCTTTCTGTGTTAGGAGTTAGGGGACTACCATTTCATCTTTTCGAGATGCTTCACCTGGATGCTGCGCACGTTGCGGTAGATGTTGATCATGATGGCAATGGCGATAGCGCTTTCGGCAGCCGATATGGCGATTGAGAAGAGGGCGAAGAAGTAGCCCTCGTGGCCTTCGGGGAAGAGCATCCGATTGAATACGGCGAAGTTCAGGTCCGTGGCGTTGAGCATCAGCTCGATGGCGAGTAGGATGGCCAGCGTGGAGCGGCGCGTCAGGAATCCATAAATACCGGCGAACATCATGACGGCCGATACGATCAAGTAGTATTCTAAGTGTATCATGGCGAATTTTGTTCGGTTTTAGCGTTTACGGGCGATGACCAGGCCGCCAATGATGCAGGCGAGCAGCAGGACGGAGACGGCCTCAAAAGGCAGCAGGTAGCCGGCTTTGTCGGTCGACAGCATGAACTGGCCAATCGTGTCGATGGTGATGAGATTCTCAGACGGCGTGTCAGTGATTCCTGCCGCGGTCTTGAACTGGTGTGTCAGCAGAATGAATAACACGACTCCCAGTCCGACGAGTGAGGAGAGCAGGCTGGCTGCGACTTTGCCTTTCGTCAGGGTGCTCAGTTTGTCGTCTTTTGCCCCGCTGGTGAGCAGGATGGAGAAGACGTAGAGCACGATGATGCCGCCGGCGTAGACCATCACTTGGACGGAGCCCAGGAACGTGTATCCCATCAGGAAGTAGAAACCTGCCGTGCCGAAGAGGACGAACAGCAGATACGTGGCCGCACGGATGATGCTTTTGGTCGTCACCGTCATCACGGAGAGCACGGCGACGCACAGGGCCAGCACGAGGAATATGATAAGTTCAGCGTTCATAGTTTGTCTTTATTTCTTTTCCATTACTTTGCTGCCTTCGTGGTTGAGTTTGCGGATGAGTTTCGAGCGGTCGAATACGGCGTTCTCGAAACTTTGGTCGAAGGTGATGGCGTTGTGCGGGCAGGCACGGACACAGAGCTGGCAGAACATGCACGAGCCGAGGTTGTACTCGTAGCTGACGAGCTGTCTTTTTTTCTTGCCGTCTTCGGTTTCCACCATCTCGCTTTTTACGGTGATAGTTCCGTTGGGGCAGGCCATCTGGCAGAGGCCGCACGCCACGCAGCGATGTTCGTTGTTTTCGTTGTGGGGCATGATGAGCGAGCCGCGGAAGCGGTCGAACATTTTGAGTTCGCCACGGTTCTCGGGATACTGCTCGGTGATTTTCGGGGTGAAGAATTCACGCATGCTCGTCTTCAAGCCGATGCAGAGGGTCTTGATGCCCCCGAGCAGCCCGCCGATGTAAGTTTTATCTTCGTTCATTGTGATTTGCTTTACCGATTTAGAAGTGAATGCCGAAGGCTACGACGAGGGCCATCAGGACGAGGTTGACCATGCTGATGGGCAGGAGGTATTTCCATTCGAGCGACAGGATTTGGTCGATACGCAGGCGCGGGAACGTCCAGCGCATCCACATGAGCAGGAAAACGACAAAGAACGTCTTGCCGATGAACCAGACGGCGCCGGGGATGTAGCCCATCGCTACGTTGAAGCCGTCGAGGCCTGGGAAGTAGATGGGCGCCCAGCCGCCGAGGAAGATGGTGGTGGCGATACCTGCTACGATGAAGAGGTTGAGGTACTCGGCCAGGTAGTAGAAGCCGAAGTGCATGCCCGAATACTCCGTGTGGTAGCCGGCGGTCAGCTCGCTTTCGCTCTCGGGCAGGTCGAACGGGCCGCGGTTACACTCGGCGTTACCGGCCACGAGGTAAACGAGGAACGCGATGACGGCGGGTATGTGTCCGCGGAAGAGGTTCCATCCGTAGTCGGCCTGTTGCTGTACGAGCTCGGAGATTTGCATCGTGCCGGTCAGGGCGATCATCGTGAGCATCGTTATGCCGATCGAGAGTTCGTAGCTGATGATTTGTGCACCACTACGCATGGCGCCGATCAGGGCGTACTTGTTGTTTGAGCTCCATCCGGCCAGCAGGATGCCGACCACACCGATCGACGAGGCGGCCAGCAGGAAGAAGACGCCCACGTTGAAGTCCAGGATGAGCGCTCCCTTGTTCCAGGGCAGGCAGGAGAATGTCAGCATCGACGCGACGATGACCAGGAACGGCGCAAGGTTGTGCAGCAAAAGGTCGGAGTTGCGCATCGAGATGATCTCCTTGGTGAGCATCTTGAACACGTCGGCGAACACTTGGAGCGAGCCCCATTTGCCGACGCGGTTCGGGCCGATGCGGCATTGGAAGAAGGCGCAGACCTTGCGTTCCATATAGATGAGCACGATGGCAAAGACGGCATAGAGCGTGATGATGACCAACGCTACGAGCACGCACTCGATGAGCAGTGCTCCCCACTCCGGCATGACCGAGGTGAGCAGGCCGTGAATCCACTGGGATACTATTGAAAAGTCAAACATGTCTTTGGGTGTTAACGGTCAATATCGGGAACAACATAGTCGACGGTTCCGCCGATGGTGATGAGGTCGGCCAGCAGGTTGTCGCGGCAGGCCGTGTCCATCACAGCCACAAGCGGCAGGCCG
>HF989183.1:25449-27784 GCA_000431275.1 Prevotella sp. CAG:755
TCACAGCCACAAGCGGCAGGCCGGTCGAGCGGTAGTGCAGGCGGTAGGGGAACTTGTCGCCGTGGCTTTCGAGCAGCACGCCGAATTCGCCGCGGCTGCCTTCAACGCACGAGTAGTACGTGCCCTCGGGCACCTTGATGATGGGTTTCATCTTCTCTTGGAACGGTCCCTCGGGGATGTTGTCGATCAGCTGTTCGATGATGTTCAGGCTCTCCATGATTTCGTCCATACGGATCATGTAGCGGGCAAAGCTGTCGCCCTCGGTGCGCGTGATCTCTTTGAACTCGACCTTGTCGTAGGCGGCATAGGGACGCAGCTTGCGGACGTCGTTGTGCCAGCCCGAGGCGCGGCCCGTACCACCGGTGCAGCCGAATGAGATGACCTGCTCCTTGGTCAGTTTGCCGACGCCTACGGCGCGGTTGTGGAAGATGACGTTGCCCGTGAAGATGTCGTGGTATTCTTGGATGTTGTGGCGCATGTAGGGGATGAACTCCTTGACGCGCTTCACGAAGTTCGGGTGGATGTCAGCCATCACGCCGCCGATCGTGTTGTAGTTCAGGATGAGGCGTCCGCCGCAAGTCTCTTCGAAGATGTCGAGGATCTTTTCGCGGTCGCGGAAGCCGTAGAGGAAGGCCGTAGTGGCGCCGAGGTCCTGGCAGAGGCACGAAAAGTAGAGGATGTGCGAGTCGATTCGTTGCAGCTCATCCATGATGGTGCGGATGTACTGTACGCGCTCGCTGACTTCTACGCCCATAGCTTGTTCGATGCACATGCAGAGCGCGTGGCGGTTCTGCATGGCGCCGAGGTAGTCCAGACGGTCGGTCAGGGCCAGTGTCTGGGGGTAGGTGAGGCTTTCGTTGAGTTTTTCGATGCCGCGGTGGATGTAGCCGAGGATGGGGTCGACTTTGCGGATGCGCTCGCCTTCAAGGTTGATGCGGAAGTGGAGCACACCGTGGGTCGAGGGGTGCTGCGGTCCGATGTTGATGACGTAATCGTCGTCGCCGAAGATTTTTGTCTTCGTGCAGCGGAGCGTGCCGTCGGGGTCGAGCGTGTAGCAGGGGGCCTCGTCGGTGAGCGGCTCGTTGGTCATGCGCAGAGGATTGTCCTTTTCCGGATCGTTGTCCTTGCGGAAGGGGAATCCCACCCAGTCTTCGCGCATGTAGATGCGGCGCAGGTCGGGGTGACCGGTGAAGATGATGCCATAGAAGTCGTAGGCTTCGCGCTCGTAGATGTTGGCGATGTCCCAAAGGTCGCTGACGCTTGGGACGATGGGGCGCTCGCGGTCGGTTGTCGCCGTTTTCAGGGCTACTTGTTTGCCTGTCGTGGTCGACACGAGCTGGTAGATGACGCCCAAGCCGCCCTCTTCACCCCAGTCCATGCCGACGAGGTTTTCAAGGAAGTCCATGCTTTCTTCGCTGCGCAGGCGTTCCATCTCGGCGCGCAACAGCTCGGGGGCGACAAAGCGCGGTTCGCACAGGTTCTTGGCCGGTTCTGCCGGCTTGGCAGGAGCGGCGGGGCGTGCCGGTGCGGCTTTGGGTGCGGCAGCGGCAGCTGGTTTTCCGGCCGGTGCGGCTGCGGGCTGGGAGCCCGTGCTGGCCGGTTGTTTCGTGGTTTGGTCGTTGTTTTCCATCATGCCTTTTCTTCCTCGTTTACGATAGCTGTTTCTTTTTCCATCACGGATTTGCGGCTCATGGGGTCTTTTTCCTTGCGGTTGGTCGTGCCGAAGAAGTTTTCCACCTTCACTTTGCGTTGCAACTGCATCATGCCGTAGAGGAACGACTCCGGCCGCGGGGGACATCCGGGGACGTAGACGTCGACGGGGATAATCTGGTCGACGCCGTTCACCACGTGGTAGGACTTGCGGAACGGCCCTCCGCTGATCGAGCAGCCGCCGATGGCCACGACGTATTTCGGGTCGGCCATCTGGTCGTAGAGGCGCTTCAGCACGGGAGCCATTTTTGTCGTGATGGTTCCGCTCACAAGGATTACGTCGGCCTGGCGCGGACTGTTGCGTGTCACCTCGAAACCGAAGCGGGCGATGTCGTAGCGCGCGGCGCAGACGGCCATGAATTCGATGCCGCAGCAGCTCGTGGCGAACGTCAGCGGCCAGAGCGAGTTGCTCCGTCCCCAGTCGATGAGGTCGTCGAGTTTGCTGACGATGACGTTGGCACCGCCGGCGTTGAGCTCTTCGACGAGTTTCTCGAAGGTCTCGTTGTCTTTGAACTCGTCGTAGGGAATCGACTTGATCTTCGGGCGTTTTGTTATTGCCATTTGAGCGCTCCTTTCCTCCAGGCATAAGCCAAGCCCAGAACTAAGATGAACAAGAAGAAGAGCA
>HF989183.1:27838-28850 GCA_000431275.1 Prevotella sp. CAG:755
CTACGCATCACGACGGCCCACGGGAAGAGGAACATCGTTTCCACGTCGAACATCAGGAACAGGATGGCGAACAAGTAGTAGCCTACGCGGAACTGCATCCACGAGCGCCCGCGCGTGGGGATACCACACTCGTAGGCCTCGTCCTTTTGCGCGTTGAATGAACGCGGCGCAATGAGCTGGGCCAGTGCCACGACGATGCCTACGAACGCGATGCCTGTCAGCAGGACGGTCACTAATAAGGTAAAGTTCATAGCTCTAAATGTTATTGATTAATGTTGTTTTCTCTCTCAGACGGGGACGGCGTGAACAGGGCGGGTGTAAGAACGAAAGCGCACGTCCGGGCCTGCAATGTGGCGCCTGACGTGCGGATACGACAAAACAGCGGGTCGGACGGCTGTCCTCCTGCTGCTGGCGATGCGAATGTTTCCCGCAGCTCGAGTCCTGCGGGGAGCGATGTTGTGCCCTTGTTCACGTCTTTCGTCTTACAGCGGGCAAAGGTAGTAATAAATGTTAGTAAATGCAAAGTCGGCGTGTCACTTTCTGTGTTAAAAGTGGGTGGTTCACTCTTGTTTTTTTCACATGGCCAGCCTGCTGGGCCTGTCAGCCGTTTGGAAATTTCTGTCAGCCGTCCTGTTCCTCCTGTTCCTCCTGTTCCTGCGGCAGTTTTTCCTGTTGCCCTGTCGGGGGACGGGGCGGGCTCGCTCCTTTGCGGAGAGGCACAAAAAAGGCGCGCTCCAAACGGAACGCGCCTTCTGAAAGGGGGACCTTGCGGGTGGAACGTTACTTCACCACCACTTTCTTGCCTTGATGGATGTAGATGCCCGGCTGGGTGGGACGCTCGTAGCGGCGGCCCATGAGGTCATAGTAGGCCTTGTCCTGGCTTTCGGGGCGTTCTGCAATCACGTCGTCGATGGCTGTGGAGACGGGGCGCTCTGCCACCCAGCTGAACAGGTCGTAGTTGCATCCCGTGTTGCCGGCCGAGAGGGTCACGTCGGCCGTGCCGTTGATGGCG
>HF989184.1:0-1837 GCA_000431275.1 Prevotella sp. CAG:755
TTCGGGCCTGCGGCTACGAGAGCCTTGCCGGCTTCGTTGGTCTCATACTTCTTGAAGTTGTTGATGAAGCGCTGTGCGAGGTCCTTGGCTTTCTCTTCCCACTGTGCGGCGTCGGCATAGGTGTCGCGCGGGTCGAGGATGTTGGGATCAACGCCGTTAAGCTGCGTCGGAACAACGAAATCGAAGTAAGGGATGGTCTTCGTCGGGGCCTGGTCGATGGAGTGGTCGAGGATAGCGTCGATGATGCCGCGGGTGTCGCGGATGGAGATGCGCTTGCCCGTACCGTTCCAACCGGTGTTGACGAGGTAAGCCTTGGCACCGCTCTTTTCCATCTTCTTAACGAGTTCTTCGGCGTACTTCGTGGGGTGCAGGCTCAAGAAGGCAGCACCGAAGCAAGCGGAGAATGTCGGGGTTGGTTCGGTGATGCCGCGTTCGGTTCCGGCGAGCTTGGCCGTGAAGCCGGAGAGGAAGTAGTACTTCGTCTGCTCGCTGTTGAGAATCGATACGGGAGGCAGCACACCGAAAGCGTCGGCTGAAAGGAAGATAACCTGCTTGGCAGCCGGACCTTTCGAGATGGGCTTCACGATGTTCGTGATGTGGTTGATGGGGTAAGAAACGCGGGTGTTCTCGGTCACGCTCTTGTCAGCGAAATCGATCTTGCCGTCGGCAGCCACCGTAACGTTCTCCAAAAGGGCGTCGCGACGGATTGCGTTGTAGATATCGGGTTCGCTTTCCTTGTCGAGGTTGATGACCTTGGCGTAGCAGCCGCCTTCGTAGTTGAAGACGCCCTCATCGTCCCATCCGTGCTCGTCGTCGCCGATGAGCAGACGTTTCGGGTCGGTCGAAAGGGTGGTCTTGCCCGTACCGGAAAGGCCGAAGAACACAGCGGTATTCTCGCCGTTCTTGTCGGTGTTGGCCGAGCAGTGCATGGAGGCGATGCCACGGAGCGGGTTGAAGTAGTTCATCATGGAGAACATGCCTTTCTTCATTTCGCCGCCATACCATGTGTTGATGATGACCTGCTCACGGCTCGTGAGGTTGAAGACAACGGCGGTCTCAGAGTTCAGGCCGAGTTCCTTCCAGTTCTCAACCTTTGCTTTCGAGGCGTTATAAACAACGAAGTCGGGCTTGAAGTTGGCCAGTTCTTCTTCCGTCGGACGGATGAACATGTTGGTCACGAAGTGAGCCTGCCATGCCACTTCCACGATGAAGCGGACGGAGAGGCGCGTAGCGGCGTTGGCACCGCAGAAAGCATCGACAACGAAAAGGCGCTTGCCGGAAAGTTCCTTCACAGCCAGGTCTTTCAGTGTGCCCCATGCCTCGGGCGTAACGGGCTTGTTGTCGTTCTTATATTCGGGAGAGGTCCACCAGATTGTGTCCTTGCTCGTCTCGTCCATTACGATGAACTTGTCCTTCGGCGAGCGACCGGTGTAAACACCTGTCATCACGTTGACTGCGCCCAGCTCCGAAACCTGGCCCTTCTCGTAGCCTTCAAGACCCGGTTTGGTCTCTTCGGCGAACAGGACATCGTAAGACGGATTGTGAACAATCTCGGTAGTACCGGTAATTCCGTACTGCGTTAAATCTAATGTTGCCATAATTTAATTAGATATTTAATGTATTATGAAAAGTGGCTCTTTCGGTATAGTCATGAGGAGCATCCTCCTCAGACCTTGGCAAAGGTACGAATTTTCTTTCCGACCAAGAAAATTCCCACACCTTTTGTCAGCCATGTCACTACTTCTTAACGCATTTTCAGAGACCCGTCGCGACAATACACTCGTTTTGCCAACAACAGTTGACAAAAGGAACTGTTCCGCGGTCGCGGCGTGCCGTC
>HF989184.1:1916-10851 GCA_000431275.1 Prevotella sp. CAG:755
GGACCTGACGCCTGAGGAGCCACGGAGCCTGACCACAAGGCGCATGAAGCGGGCCATCGATAAAAAAATGTTACGCATTCCTTTTTCTTAACAGGACTCCTTACGTTTTCCGGGCAGGCAGGCCTATTTTTGCCGGACAAGCCTATTCACCTAAAATACTGCCCCTATGCGGGCTTCACGTCTAATATCTAACAAACACGGTTATGAAAACCACACACACCACATGGAAGAAATGGGCAGCGTTCACGCTGTGCGCCTGCATCGCTTCCACCAGCTTCGGACAGAAGCACATCGAAGGCACTTGGGTAGAACGCATCCCCGGCATGGCCAACAATTACCAAGGTTTCTGCCTCGAAAGCGGCGGAAAGGCGACATCCGTCAACATGGCTACACTGCGCTATGAACATTGGGTACAAAAAGGACGCGACCTCATCCTCAGCGGGAAAAGCATCGGCAACCACCAGACCCTTCCATTCGCCGACACGCTCACGGTGGAAAAGCTGACGGCAGACAGCCTCGTGCTGAAAAAAGGCAAACTGACGCTCAAATACGCCCGGCAGTGCGCCAAAGCTGACAAAAAATGCATCCCGGCTGCCAAGCTGACTCCCGCCAAGACTGCCTCAGCCTCTGTCAAAAAAGACTGAGCATAACGCACCATAATGCCCGTTTGCGCCGCACTTCTTATCCAATAACGGCACAAACGGGCATCTTCATGCCGCCGGACCACCCCTACGAAAAAACGCAGGCAAGAGAAAACAACAGACACTTTGCGCCGCTGATAGCAAAAAAACTCGTATATTTGCACCGCCTTGTCCGGCCAAAGCGCCTGCACGCCGGACAACCCGCGGAAATAGCTCAGTTGGTAGAGCACAACCTTGCCAAGGTTGGGGTCGCGAGTTCGAGTCTCGTTTTCCGCTCACGGCGCTCGAATGGTGGAATGGTAGACACGAGGGACTTAAAATCCCTTGGCCAGTGATGGCTGTGCGGGTTCGAGTCCCGCTTCGAGCACACGGTAACGCCCGGCGGCCGAAAGGCCTGCCGGGCGTTTTCTGTCTTTCCAGTCTGGGCCTTGCGAGACGCCCGACGACAGGAATGCGTGCCCCTAAGCCCCGGATCAATCGCCAAGCGCGACGTCGTCCAGATAGAGCGCCCGGATGTCGGCATTCTCGCCCAGCCCCTGCATGCGGACCGTCACCTCAAAACCCTGCCGTTCGAGTTCCGCACGCCACGTGCCGGCGATGTCCTCCTTCGTGTGATTGCCACAGACGAGCAGCAGGGGGACGAGCGTAACGCGCCGCACCCGCTCGCGTTTCAGTTGCGCCACAGTGGTCGCCAACGTGGGGTAGCCCTCGATGGTGCTGACGTGAAAACGGTCGTGGCCGGCGGCGCGCATCATGTAGTCCAGCATGGCGTAGGTGGCCGTGCTGGGCAGTTGGTTGCCGTGCCCCACGAAGACGACAGCCTCGCCGCGCCCAGGCTCTTCGCCGCGCGTCAGGATGTCAACGACACGTTGGCAGTCGGCCACGGAAAAGAGCAAGGGATTGCCCACTTCGATGCGGTCGAAAAAGGGAGCCATGCGCGCGGCATCGGCGCGCACGGAGGCCATTTCTCCGCCCTCGATAATCGTGGTGCTCAACACAAAGACACGACGGAAGCCCTCGGCGCGGAGGCGCATCAGGGCGTCGACAGGACTGTCCTTGTGGATGCCGCGGCCGGCCAGCCGACGGCGCACGACGGGCGAGATATAGGCCTCGCGCACCTCGGCCTGCGGGAAGCGTTGGCGGGCATCGCGCGTGAGGGCGTCGAGGGTGAGGGCACGCGTCTGCTCGTCCGACGAGCCATAGTGCGTCACAAGCAGGGCCGTGCGGGCAGCCTCCTGTGCGCCGGCGGCGAGGCTGCCCCCAAGAAGCAGGAAAAGGAATAACAGCTTTTTCATGATGCGTAAGGCATTAAGCGGCAGGTTTTCATTTCAGTTTCAGAGCCAGGCTGACCACGACGTAGCGCCCGGGCGAATAGAGCGTAAAGTTCTTGTCAAGCGTGCGGCGGTCTTTCTTGTTGAAGAGGTTGTCGACACCGATGCCCGGTTCGAGCGTAA
Organism: Prevotella sp. CAG:755; assembly: GCA_000431275.1. Lineage (GTDB taxonomy): Bacteria > Bacteroidota > Bacteroidia > Bacteroidales > Bacteroidaceae > Alloprevotella. The sequence goes on from HF989184.1 coordinate 4,012, forward strand.
AGCGCCTGAAACGGTCGATGCTGTGGCGGGTATATAGGTTCCAGATGCCGTAGCCCGGAGCGTCGCCGGCCTCATCGCCGGGGTAATAGACCTTGCTTTGCACGCGGCCGTTGAGGTTGAGGTTCATCGTGTACCATCCCCACCGGCGGACATAGTTGGCAGCGAGGGTGGCGGTGTGGCGGATGCTGCGTTCGATGTTTTGCCACGTGCCGTCGGCGTTCTGCCCGCGGGCGTAGGCATAGGTGTAGTTGCCGCTCAGCGTGAGGCCCTCGACGGGCTGTGCCGCAAGGTTGACCTGCACGCCACGCACGCGCGCCTGTTCGAAGTTGTAATAGTTCTTCACGGTGAGGTTGCCCGTAGAGCTGAGGTCGGCAACCTCGGGAAACTCCTGACGCAGGGCGTCCTGTTCCGCTTGGGAAAGATTGTCGAACTTCTCGCTCGTCGAAGTGACCATGTGCTTCACATAGTTGAGATACCCGGTCACCGAGGCGCTGAACCGCGCCGTCCGGTATTCCAGATTGACGGAATAATAGTTGCTGCGCTCCGCCTCGAGGTCGGGGTTGCCCAGCGTGATGGTGTTGCGGCTGCCGTGTGCGGCCTTGAACATGTGGTAGTAGAGCTCCGCGATGTCCGGAGCGCGGAAGCCGGCGGCATAAGTGGCGCGGACGTTGAACGGGCCGATGCTGTACATCGCCGCGACCTTGGGCGTGAAGCGGCCTCCGGCCTCCTCGTGCCGGTCGTAGCGGGCGCCGAGCACGCCGGTCAGGCAGTCCCAGAGCTTCACCTCGTGCTGGCCATAGGCCGACACCGTCGAGACGCCCTTGTCCAAGTCCGAGTCGGGGTCGCGGAGCACCTCGCGCCGGAAGTCGGCACCGAATACGGTGGTGCTCTGCGGTGTGAAGCCAAAGATGCCTTTCAGTTCAACGTCGTGAAACTTCTGCAACTTCGTCAGCTCGTAGTCGCCGGGCAGGTGGCTGCCCGACTCCATCGTATACTTGTAGCGCGAAGCATAATTATTGCCGTTATAGTCCAGATGAAGGACATTGCGCCCGCCGAGGCGGTACTCGGCGCCCGCACCCCAGCTGTATCCCTCATAGTTGGTGTCATACTTGTTGCCGCCTTCGAAGCCCTCGTGCGGCACGGGACGCTCGTTCAGCCGCCAGTAGTAGCCGCCGTTGGCATAGAACGAGAGGCGGCTGGTGGCGTCGTAGGTGAACTTCTGCGTGAGGACATTGCTGGTGAACGCGGTCGAGAGGTTGTTGAGCGAGGGCAGGAGCTCGCCGCCGTCGTCGACGAGGTTGTTGTTCTGCCAGCCGTCGGAGTGGTCGTACTTATAGGACGTGTACGACCCGAAACGGCCTTGGGCGAGGTTGAGGTTCAGCCCCTGCGAGAACTGGTTTTTCGCCGTATAACGGCTCTGGCTGCTGAACGAGACTTCGTCGCGCGGTTCGTCGGTGATGATGTTGATCACGCCGCCGATGGCGTCGGACCCGTAGAGCGAAGAAGCCGCCCCGTCGAGCACCTCAATACGCTTGACGCGCGACATGTCGATCTGGCTGATGTCGATGTTGCCGCTGATGTCGCCCGTCAGCTTGCGGCCGTTGACGAGCAGGAGGACGTAGCGGTTCGACAGGCCGTTCATCGTCAGGTAGGAGCCCATCGCGTTGGGCGAGAACGACAGCGAGGGGACCAGCGCCTGCATGGCCTGCTGGAAGTCGGCGACGCCGGCGCGGCGGATGTCCGAGGCCGAAATGACCGTCACGGGGGCCGGCGTGTCTTTCAGGCGTTGGTGTGTCCCGGTACCGGTGACCACGACGGGGTTCAGCCCATAAGTCCGGCCGGTCGTGTCGGCCGGCATCGCGGGGTCGCCGTGGGCGGCCTGGACCGGCGCGGCGCATAAGAAGCCTCCCCCTGCGAGCAGGAGAGAAAGCATAAAATCTGTTCTCATAATTATAAATAAGTGAATTTGCAGCGCAAAATTACGCACCGGCGCTACGGCCGGAAATACCCAGAAGCATTGATTTCCGCCGCCGGACAGGGGATGCTTCACCCGGCGGCCCTCACCACATCCCGGACAAGGAGGATGGAAAGTGGGCACGGGGCCGCATTGGCGGCATGTCCTGCGCGATGCGGCACCGCAGGCGCATGCGACTGGACGGGCACAGCCAACATCCCGCCAGCCTGCCGCACCCCGCCAGCGTTCCCGAAGCCCCCGGAGCGGGCACAGCCATGCGACAGTCTCGACGGACAACCAACGGACGCCGAAAAGCGCCGCTTGCACCTGCAATCGCCCGTCGTTAACGTTTATTAGCTTTACGAGGCATCCTGTCACGCAGTTTTTCAGTAAAATTGCAGCGCAAATCAGTTCTGACTGACAAGGAGATTACATTACCTCGGCAATTCGGCTACGGCCCGCGGGCCAAAGCGGAAAGTAATGGGACGGCTCTTCTCCTCAAAAAAACGCTTATCGGATTCTTCTGCGTCCCGTCTTGCAGAAAAGGAACAAGGCCGCCCTGCGGGTTGGCCTGCCGAAGTTTCTTATGCGCAAGAAGAACCGACACATACCGGAGAAACACGGACTGCACCTGCACGCAGGCTGCCGGCCACAGCCGTTTGACGCCACCCCGCTGCCTGCCATGGCGTGGGAAGCGGCGCCGCACGCACAGCCACACGGCTTGGTCCAAAGGACTACGCGGTCTTCCCACTTTCTCGCGACACACACAAACTACAACTATTTATATATCCTACCTCATTGGCGTACCGCAGGGCCCCACGGCCCGCTCGCGGTACGCCGCGGACAGACGGGCCCATGCCGTCCTGACCGCTGACCTTTCCGGAACGGCCTCGCCGGCCCGACCGCTCCACACACGCCTTGCCGCTTGCCCGGCCCCGAAGCCTCCACGCCGACGGACGGACAGGCGGCAAGGCGTGTTCCGCCCCACGGGCAGCCGGCCCCTCCCGGAACGCCTCACCTCCAAACGGAGCACGGCTGGCACACCGAAGACCAAGGCGCCGCACAAGGCCGCAGGCACCCGCCAGCCCTTCCCGGAAAAGGGATAGTCCGGCACGGCGCGGCGACCGTTCCGACAGCCGGTACTCCCGGCGTCGCAGGAGGGCTGTCCGTCCGGACGGAAGCAGGCCCGGAAAAATCAATCGGTAAGACCTCCAAGACTATTCAGTTTGCAGTCCTGTCCCTATACAGTCCTGCCAATCACTAAAAAGCATCATTACACACACGTATCCGCCGAAAGGCCTCCCACCCCACCGCCGTCTGCACCGGGTGGCTGCGGACCTACGCACCCCCTCACGACCGCGTGCGACAGGGAGCCAGGGCGGCGTGCGCCCCGGCCGTGCAGCGCGCGCCACACCTGCGACGACATATTAAAAAAGCGCAAAGGCTTGGCCGTTCGGGCCATTCTGCGTAATTTTACACCTCAATAAGCGCAGGCGGGGCACCGTCAGTCCCAAGACACGGTGTGCCGCCCGGCAACCTGACGCCGGACTGTCCCGCCAAGCAAGCATACAAAACCACCTACGATGAACTACGAATGGAACTACGAAGCGCCCTCGGCCGAGGAAAAAGAACAAGGCCGCATCCTCGGGCGTGAAGTGGGCGTCCATCCCGTTTTGGGCCAGCTCCTCGTGCACCGTGGCATCACGTCGGCGGCCGAGGCGCGCCGTTTCTTCCGCCCCCAGCTCTCCGAACTGGCCGATCCGTTCCTGATGGACGACATGCACACGGCCGTCGACCGCCTCAACGAGGCCATGGGGCGGAAGGAGCGCATCATGGTCTACGGCGACTACGACGTCGACGGCTGCACCGCCGTGGCGCTGGTCTACCGTTTCCTGCGCCAGTTCTATTCGAACGTGGACTTCTACATCCCCGACCGCTACGACGAGGGGTATGGCGTCTCGCGCAAGGGAGTGGACCACGCCGCCGAAATGGGCGTCGGACTTGTCATCGTGCTCGACTGCGGCATCAAGGCCGTCGACGAAATCGCCTATGCCCGCTCGCTGGGCATCGACTTCATCATCTGCGACCACCACGTCCCCGACAAGACCATGCCCCCCGCCGTGGCCGTGCTCAACCCGAAACGCGCAGACAACCACTACCCCTGCACCGACCTCTCTGGCTGCGGCGTGGGCTTCAAGTTCATGCAGGCCTTTGCCGAGAGCAACGGCATCGAACTCAACAAGCTCACCCCCCTGCTCGACCTTTGCGCAGTGAGCATCGCCGCCGACATCGTCCCCATCACGGGCGAAAACCGCATCCTGGCCTACCACGGCCTGCGCTGCCTGAACACAGCGCCCTCCATCGGCCTCCAAGCCATCGTCGAGACCTGCGGGCTGGACGAACGCGAGCTGACCATGGCCGACATCATCTTCAAGATCGGGCCACGCATCAACGCCTCAGGACGCATGCAGAACGGCAGCGAGGCCGTCGAGCTGCTCGTCGAGAAGGACTACGACGCCGCCCTCGAACGCGCCGCGCGCATCAACCTCTACAACGAAGCCCGCAAGGACCTCGACAAGCAAATCACCGAAGAGGCCACCGAGCGCGTCCGCCAGCTGCCCGACCTCGACGCGCGCCGCGCCATCGTCCTGACGGGCGACACGTGGCACAAGGGCGTCATCGGCATCGTGGCCTCGCGCCTGACCGAACTGTTCTACCGCCCCAGCGTCGTGCTGACCTGCACCGACGGCATCGCCACAGGCTCGGCCCGCTCGGTGACGGGATTCGACGTCTACAAGGCCGTGCAGAGCTGCGCCGACCTGCTCGAGAACTTCGGCGGACACACCTATGCCGCCGGCTTGTCGATGAAGGTGGAGAACGTGCCCGAGTTCACGCGCCGCTTCGAGGAGTTCGTGGCCACCCACATCCATGGCGAGCAGACCCGCCCCCGCCTCGACATCGACGCCATCATCGACTTCAAGGACGTCACCCCGCGCTTCAACAGCGAGCTCAAACGCTTCGCCCCCTTCGGGCCGGGCAACCCGAAACCCATCTTCTGCACAAAGGGCGTCTATGACTACGGCACGAGCAAGGTGGTCGGGCGCGGGCAGGAACACATCAAGCTCGAACTCGTCGACAACAAGTCGAGCCACGTCATGAACGGCATCGCCTTCGGCCAGAGCGCACAGGCCCGCTACATCAAGACGAAGCGCGCCTTCGACATCTGCTACACCATCGAAGACAACACCCACAAACGCGGCGACATCCAACTCCTCATCGAGGACATCCGCCCCGTCGAACACTGACCCATGGCGACCGACTATCTGGCCATCCTGCGGCGCTGGTGGGGCTACGACAGCTTCCGCGGCGTCCAGCTCGACATCATCCGCAGCATCGGGGAAGGGCGCGACACCCTCGGGCTCATGCCCACCGGAGGCGGAAAGAGCATCACCTTCCAAGTCCCGGCCATGGCCACGGAGGGGGTCTGCCTCGTCATCACCCCCCTCATCGCCCTGATGAAAGACCAGGTCGACGCCCTGCGCCGGCGCGGCATCAAGGCCACCGCCATCCACACCGGCCTGACGCAGGACGAAATCGCCAAACGGCTGGACAACTGCCTCTTCGGCGACTATAAGTTCCTCTACGTCTCGCCCGAGCGCCTCGGCTCCGAATTCTTCCGACACAAGCTCCGGAAGATGCCCGTCAGCTTCATCACCGTCGACGAGGCACACTGCATCTCGCAGTGGGGCTACGACTTCCGCCCGGCCTACCTCGACATCGCCGCCGTGCGCAGCCTGCTGCCCGGGTGTCCCGTGCTGGCCCTGACAGCCACCGCCACCCCCACCGTCATCGACGACATACAAGAGCGCCTCGGCTTCCGCCGGAAGAACGCCATCCGCATGAGTTTCGCCCGGCCGAACCTCTCCTACGTCGTGCGCCACACAGACAACAAGGAGGCTACGCTCCTGCGCATCCTCGAAGCCGTACCCGGCGCGGCCATCGTCTACACCCGCTCGCGGCAGCACACCTACGACACGGCGCGATGGCTCAACGAGCAGGGCATCAGCGCCCAGCACTACCACGCAGGCCTCACCCCGCTCGACAAGGACCTGCGCCAGCGCTCCTGGCAGGACGGCGAGACGCGTGTCATCGTCGCCACAAACGCATTCGGCATGGGCATCGACAAGCCCGACGTCCGCGCCGTCGTCCACCTCGACGCCCCCGATTCCATCGAAGCCTACTTCCAGGAAGCCGGCCGTGCCGGGCGCGACGGGCTGCCCGCCTATGCGGTCCTGCTCGTCAGCGGAACCGACCGCGGCGTGCTGCGCCGGCGCGTGGCCGACACCTTCCCGCCCAAAGCGTTCATCCGGCAAGTCTACGACCATCTCGCCTACTTCTTCCAGCTCCCCATACACACCGGCGCGGGCCGCACGTTCGAGTTCGACATCGCCGAGTTCTGCCGCAACTTCAAGCACTTCCCCGTGCCCGTCGAGAGCGCCTTGCAGATCCTCGGCCGCGCGGGCTACCTCGCCTACCGCGACAAGGACGACAACACCTCGCGCCTGCGCTTCCTCGTCACACGCGGCGAACTCTACGACATCGACACCTCGGGCCCGGAGGACGAGGCCGTGCTCAGCGCCCTCATGCGCACCTACGGCGGCCTCTTCGCCGACTACGTGAGCATCGACGAAAAGCGCATCGCACGCGACGCCGGCCTGAGCCCCCAAGCGGCCTACGACACGCTCAAACGCCTCACCTACCGCCGCATCCTCCACTACGTGCCCCGTCGCGACATCCCCCACGTCACCTATCTGCGCCCCCGCATCGACGGCGCCGACGTCGCCCTCCGCCCCGAGGTCTACGAACAGCTGCGCGACCTTTATGCC
>HF989185.1 GCA_000431275.1 Prevotella sp. CAG:755
AGGGCGAAGGCCGCCAGGAGCACGTTGCGGCCGTTGGGCGCCGTGGGGGCGTCCGGGCCGCAGGGCGGCGTGATGACGCGCGTGTTATAGGCGGTGAAGGCCTGCGAGAGCTCGTTCTCCTCACGCTTTTGCAGGAGGAAGAGGTAGAGCTGCTCCTTCACTTTCTGCTGGCGCTCGACGGAGAGCAGGTGTTTGGCCTGCCCGGGGTTGGCGGCGATGCGTGCCGTGGTCTGCGCCTCACTCCGCTCGAGACTGGCGATCTGCGTGTTGAGCGAGACGATCAGGTTGTCGATCGAGGAGATGATGGCATCGTGCAGGGCAGAGAGCGAATGGTCCATGTCGGTGACCAGGGGGTTGCTCTCGCTGCTGTTGGCCACGAGGTTGTTGCGCTGGAGCTGCATGGCGTTGTATTCGCTGATCTGCTGCTCGACATTTCCGCCTTGCAGGCCGGTGTTGGCCGGCAGGAGCTGCCCCCGGTTGCCCGAGGCGGTCATGTAGTTGCGGATGTAGCGGGCCATGGAGAGCTGCGTGTTGAGTTCCATGATCTGCGCGTTGGTCTCGCTGCTCTGGCTCATGTAAAGGCTGGATGCTGCCTGCACGTCGGGCAGCAGGTTGGCGCTCTTGT
>HF989186.1:0-3802 GCA_000431275.1 Prevotella sp. CAG:755
CCTTCTGGCACCACGAGCGTGTCGAACGCTGGGAGGCGCTCTACGCCGGCAGCTACCGCATCGAGGACGGCCGGCGCACCACCGACGTGCGCAGCCTCATGCCTTACATCAGGCAGTCGCTGGCCGACGCGCGCCAGCTCCACGCCGAACAGCGACTGCTCGACCGTCAGCGCCAAGAACGCCTCGAAAACCTGGGCACCGACATGACCCAAGGCATCGACGACCCCGAACTGCAAAAAGAGATAGAAGAAATCTGCAAACTACCCTAAACAAGAGGAGACGACATGATGAAACGAAGGATAACCCTCACGCTGCTCACCCTCGCCCTGGGCCTCGCGTCCGGAGCGTCGGCACAAGAGCGCATCGACCGGCTGATGGACCGCGTCTCGTCGGCCCGGCGCGTCACCTTCACCTCGACCCTCGTCCGCGACCCCGACACGCGCCGCGTGCGCTCCATCGTGCGCGAGCTGTCGGCGCCCCCGAACTCCGGACTCAACGACGACATGCGCGAGGCATTCCGCCAGGAAGCCCGCCGAGCCCGCAAAGCCGACGCCGTGGTGCGCAACGGCGTCTTCCAGCAGTGGCTCACGTTCGAGTCGGCCACGCGGCAGAGCGTCTACCGCCTGACCATCGACCGCGACCGGGCCATGAAGGTGACCGTCGTCGTGAAAGTCAAATAAGACATAGCCCCCTGAAAATCCCGATGCCGAAAGGCGGAAAACGGCCAGGGCGACAGGAACGACGAACGCAGTGACAGAAAACCCTGTCAGCCGTCCCGGAATTTCTGTCAGCCGTCCCGCCAAAACGGGAGGCCGGCCCGTGAAGGCAAAGACCCCGGCAGGCACGGCGAAACCCACGAAAAGAAACACGAACATTCACCCCATAAAACCACCCACCCATGAAAAAAATCATCATCACCACCACCCTCGCCCTCCTCACCGCAGGCGCCCTCACGGCCTGCCAGCGCGGAACGGCCGGCACTTTCCCCCTCGGCGGCAGCGACAGCCCCGTCAACTTCGCCAAGGACTTCCCCTTCGACAATGCCGGGACCGACGCCAGCGACCGCCGCGGCGTGCAGACCTTCAAGGTCGACGCCGGGACGTTCAGCCGCCTCGACGTGAGCAGTGCGTTCAAAGTGGTCATCCGTCAGGGCAACCGTTGCCGCGTCAGCGTCAAGACGACGGCCAAGATCCTCGACGCGCTCGACATCCGCACCGAGGCGGGCGTCCTGCACATCCGACGCAAGCGCGGGACGCACACATTCATGAATGGCGACCCGACAGTGGTCTACGTCGAAGCTCCGAGGCTCACGCACGTCGACGCTGGCAGCGCCGCCACCATATCGGTGCCCCTCCCGATCCGTATGGAACGCATGACGTGGAACCTGGGCAGCGCCGCTGACGTAGCGATAGCCGACGCCACCGTAGCCCACTTCGCCCTCCACGCAGGCAGCGCCGCCGACTTCCGCCTGAACGTGAAAGGCGTCGAAGATTGCAAACTCGAGCTCGGTTCGGCCGCCGACGGCAAAGCAACGATAAACGGCAAGCAAGTGACGGTCGACGCGGGCAGTGCCGCAGACCTCGACCTCAACGCCGACTGCCGCACGTTCAAACTTACGACCGGCTCGGCGGCCGACGTGAACGTCCACGTCAAGGCAGACCGCTGCGAAATCCGGAACGGAAGCGCAGCCGACCTCGAAGCGACCGTCGACTGCAAGGAGCTCGTCGTGGACAACAGGTCGGCGAGCGACATCACCGTGAGCGGCCTGGCGGACAAGGCCACCATCACCGGAGGCGGCGCCTCGTCGGTCGACACCTCCGGCCTCAACCACTGATCGCACTTTTCACTTCGTTTGTTCCCATGGGCGCCGCGCCGGTTCACACTGCCGCGGTGCCCGTTTTTTCAACCGGAGCGGCCGGAGCGGCCGGCAGCCCTCCCGTTTTTCAGCCCCGGCCGGCGGACAGTCCGCCATGGGAGCACATATTCCGTCGCAGTGCGGGGCGTTTCCTTATTTTTTCGTAAGTTTGTCCTCACACTAACAACCCTTATCGCCATGACAGACAAGAGCCTCATCACTCAGCGCGTCAGCGCCCTCCGCCAGTGGATGCGGAACCACGGCGTCGACGCCTATCTCATCCCCAGCACCGACCCGCACGCCTCGGAATACGTCCCTGCCCATTGGCAGGTGCGCCAGTGGATTTCGGGTTTCGACGGCTCGGCCGGCACGGCGGTCGTGACGGCTACGGCGGCTGCCCTATGGACCGACTCGCGCTACTTCCTCGCCGCAGCGGAGCAACTGGACGGCACACCGTTCGACCTGATGCGCGACGGACTGCCCGAGACGCCCTCCATCGCCGACTGGCTCGCCACACATGTCCCGGCCGGCGGCCGCGTCGGGCTCGACGCGTCAACCTGCACCGTGCGCGAGTTCAACGCCTTGGCCGATGCACTCCTGCGCCACGGCATCAGCCTGACCGACGCAGGCGACGCGGCGACCGGCCTATGGACCGGACGCCCGGCCCTGCCCGACACTCCCGTGCGCATCCACCCTCTGGAATATGCCGGACAGGAGGCGAAAGGCAAACTGGACGAGCTGCGCCGCCTGATGGCGGCCGAAAACTGCTCACACCTGCTCGTGGCGGCCCTCGACGAGGTGGCGTGGACGTTGAACCTGCGCGGCGACGACGTGCCGTGCAACCCGGTGTTCGTCAGCTACCTGCTCGTCGGCACCGACACGGCGACACTCTATGTCAACCCGGAGAAGGTGACACCGGAAGTGGCCGCCTACCTCCACGGAGAGGGCGTCGGACTGCGCCCTTACGACACCCTCGAAACCGACCTCGCCGGACTGGGCGGCGCCACGTTGCTCCTGCCCGACACAGCGAACCGCCGCATCCTCACCGCAGCCCTGAAATGCGAAAGCGTCCGCCTTTCCCCCTCGCCTGTCGCCCCGTTGAAAGCCGTGAAAAACGACGCCGAGATCGCCGGGATGCGCCGTTCGATGGAGCGCGACGGCGTGGCCATGGTCCGCCTGCTGCACTGGCTGGACGAGGCTGTGCCGGCAGGCGGCGTGACCGAAGTGGGCGTTGACCTCAAACTGGCCGAACTGCGCGCCGCCTCGCCCCACTATCGCGGCCTGAGCTTCGAGACGATAGCCGGATACGCCGCCCACGGCGCCATCGTGCACTACGAAGCCACGCCCGACACCGACGCGGAGCTGCGTCCCTGCGGCCTGCTCCTGCTCGACACCGGGGCGCAATACGACGACGGCACCACAGACATCACGCGCACCGTGGCCCTCGGCCCGCTCACCGACGAGGAGCGCCGCACCTACACCCTCGTACTCAAAGGGCACATCGCACTGAGCCGCTGCCGTTTCCCTGACGGCGCGAGCGGCACCCAACTCGACGCCACGGCACGCTACTGGCTCTGGCAGGAAGGCCTGAACTACGGACACGGCACGGGCCACGGCGTGGGCGCCCACCTGAACGTGCATGAGGGACCGCATCAGATCCGGATGAACTACGTGCCGGCGCCGCTCCGCGCGGGAATGACCGTGACCGACGAACCGGGCATCTACGTGTCCGGCCGCTTCGGCGTACGCTTGGAGAATACGCTCCTCATCCGTCCTTGGCGCACGACAGACTTCGGCCGTTTCCTCGAATTCGAGCCCCTGACGCTCTGCCCGTTCGACCGGCGACCGCTCGACACCTCCCTGCTTCGGCCAGACGAGGTGGAATGGATCGACGCCTACCACCAAACAGTGCGCGAACGGCTGCTGCCCCTGCTCGACGACGAAGCC
>HF989186.1:3841-23738 GCA_000431275.1 Prevotella sp. CAG:755
CGCCAGTGGCTCATCAGGGCAACCCGGCCGCTCTGCGAAGAATAACGATTTTTATATCCCGACCCGCCGGGCGTACCGTTTTTTTTCCCTAATTTCGCCGCCGTGAAACGAAGCTGGCTCATACTGCTGCTGACAACCCTGCCCGTGGTGGCCACGGCCCAGGATGAAGACCCGGACGACGTCATCGCACCCGCTGTCCCCCTGCAAGTGCAGGTGGGCAAAGTGTTCTACGAAGGCGACAGCATGAACCACGTCATCCTCCCTACGCTGAGCAAATATCCGCCCCTGACATTCGCCAACGAAAGGGAGCGGCGGCGCTACAACCGGCTGGTAGCGAATGTGAAAAAGGTACTTCCCATCGCCAAACTGGCGAAGCATACGATCATCGAGACCTACGACTTCCTCGAAACCCTGCCAACGAAAGAGGCCAAAGACGCCCACATCCGCCGCGTGGAGCAGGGCCTGCGCCGCCAGTACACCCCGCTGATGAAGAAACTGACTTACTCGCAGGGAAAACTGCTGGTGAAACTCGTGGACCGGGAGTGCAACCAGACGTCGTACGAAATCGTCAAAGCGTTTATCGGTCCGTTGCGTGCCGGATTCTACCAGGTGTTCGCCGGGCTGTTCGGAAACAGTCTCACCAAGCGTTACGACCCTGAGGGCGACGACCGCTATACAGAGAGGGTGGTGCGCATGGTAGAGAGCGGGCAACTCTGACGCACAGAACGGACACCGGCCGCCCGACCACGGAAAAAAGCCGGACGGCAAGCAGACGGACAAAGAACCCACAGACAGACAAACAGAAGCGCCGCAACGACGGACTCCCTCCACGCTGCGGCGCTCTTTCTGTCACGACCCGCCGTCTCGGCCGATGCGCAATCGGACTTCACAAGTCGGCTGACAGCATTTTCCAAGCAACTGACAGGATTTACGGAACGGCTGACCGCCCTGACAGGGTTCACCGACGCTTTTTCCGACAGCCGGATACACACTCTCCATCACAGGAAATCCCGTACCTGCCACCCCAGACGGAGAAAGCAGGCACGGGATTCATCGTTCGGCCGGCAGGAGCGGAATCCTGCGCCGGCTCTTATTTCACCTTGATCAGTTCGACCTTGAAAATCAGCGTAGCATAAGGCGGGATGCTCTGGTTACCGCGTTCGCCGTAAGCCAGGTTGTAAGGAATGTAAAGCTCCCACACGTCGCCCTCCTTCATCATCGTGAGCGCTTCGGTCCAGCCTTTGATCACTTGGTTGCAGCCAAAGGTAGCCGACTGGCCACGCTTGTACGACGAGTCGAACACGGTGCCGTCGATGAGACGGCCTTCGTAGTTCACCTCAACCTGACTTGTGTCGGAGGGTGTTGCGCCCGTTCCTTCTTTCAGTATTTTATACTGCAAGCCTGACTTCGACGTGATGACGCCCGGCACTCGCTTGTTCTTCGAGAGGAAGTCGGCGTTGGCGATACTGTCGCGCTGGCGGATGTAGGCCGTCTGACGCTCGATGATGGCAAGGGCCTGTTCCTCGCTGATGGACGTCGGCTGTTTGAGGACGCCCTGGCCGAGTCCCTTGACGAAGAGGTCGCGGTCGATGTAGGCGCTGTCTGCCTTCCCGGTCGCCATCTTGTTGAGCGAAGGAATAACGTTCGTTGCATTCATCTGGCCTATCTTCAAACCGGCAGCATAGGCCACCTTCCCCTTCACGGCTTCCTCATTGTACTTCGCCATAAGGCCACAGACGGCATCGTTGAGATAAGCCGAATCCACGCCTTCGCGCATGAGGAGGTACTGTCTCAGACTGGCGCTCTGCGCCACGCCCATCGCGTAGCTGAACGAGTCGGCCGGCACGGGCTGCAACAAGGTGATCTTGGGGCGCTTCTTCTCTTGTATCTTCTTCCGTGAGCGAGCCGATGCCGGCAGTCCGACGGCCAAGGCCAGCGCTACGATCAATAATGACTTTGTTGTCATGACCTTTCTTATTTAGCGAATCCGTCGAGCGTAATCTTGAAAATCAGCGTCGAATAGGGCGGAATGTCTCCTGCCTCACGGTCGCCATACGCCATGTCTGCCGGGATGTACACTTCCCACGTCGAACCGATGGGCATGTGCGTCAGGGCAGCTGCAAAGCCCTTGATGCTGCGTGAGGGCATCATCTCGACAGGCTTGCCGCCGTTGTTCTTATCCGTGGAGTCAAAGATGGAGTCATTGATAAGGCGACCCTCATAGCGAACGAGCACGAGCGACGTGTCAGAGGGGATTTCGCCGCTTCCCTCAGTGATGACTTTGTACTGCACGCCGCCTTGGAGCGTTTTGATGCCGGGCTTCTTGGCGTTCTCAGCCATGAACTTTTCGCCGGCTTCCTTGTTGGCGCCATACTTCTGCTCCATCGTCTTTGCGTGGATGCTTTCCATGCGGGCGGTAGCTCTTTCGAAAGCCATCTGCGGAGTGAGCACTTTGCCGTCTACTTTGATGGCCGTCTTGCCCTTGACGCCTGAGATAAAGCCTGCTACGGTGTTCTTCACGCTCAGGTGCTTCGTAGAATCGTCGCCGAAGATCTGCATCTCCGTGCCGCGCACCATCTGCTGACTGATCTGCTGACCGATTTGGATGCCGGCGTAGTAGGCGGCTTTCTTCTTGTCGTCGGCAGTCAGGGCGCCGTCACGGACGCCTTTGAGGAACTCATCGACGTAAGCGGAGTCGACGCCGAACTGTCCGTACATAACACTCTCGAAGTTGGCAGAACTGGCCAGACCCATCTCATAACTGAGCGTGTCAAGTTCCGTTTTGAGGTTCGCCTTGGGCGTACCGTCGTTGCAAGCACTCAGAAGTGCCGTTGCGGCCACAGCGGCCGCCATGATTACGTGTTTCATGTCTGTATGTACTGTTGTTTTGATTGTCTTTCCTTTCCGGCTCAGAGCACTTCGAGCAGTTCTACGTCGAAGATCAATGCTGCGTAAGGAGGGATTGAGGCACCGGCTCCGTTGGCCCCGTAGGCCAAGGCGAAGGGGATGTAGAAGCGATACTTGGCTCCCTCGCTCATGAGCTGCAATCCCTCAGTCCATCCCTTAATCACACCATTAAGGGGGAAAACGGCAGGCTCACCGCGACGATAAGAGGAATCAAAGACCGTGCCATCGATCAGTGTTCCCTCGTAATGGCACTTTACTTTGTCCGTCGCTTTCGGTTTGCGGCCCGTTCCGGACGTAATGACTTCATACTGCAAGCCGCTGGGCAGCGTGACGATTCCTTCTTTCTTCGCGTTTTCAGCCAAGAAAGCCTCGCCTTCTACCCGGGCAGCCTTTCCTTTCTCAGCCATGGCAGCTTGCTGCTTGGCTTCCTGTTCGGCAAAAAAAGCCTGGACGAGGCGCTGCGCTTCGGCAGGTTTGACGAGTGGGTCGCGCCCGGCGAGCACATCCTTGATGGCGGCAGCGAAGTCGTCGATGTTCAGTTCTTTGCCTCCCATGCCGAGAAGCTGCTGGCCGATGGTCAGGCCCAGGGCGTAGCTTACGTTATCCATATCTCTGTTCGGATTTTCTGACTATACATTAATATATACCGGGCGCAAAAGTACAATTTTTTATTGTAGCGACGAGAGGCGACAGGTTATTTTTCCGTAAGTTTGCCCCTGTTATGATTTTGGCGGAGACTGCTTCCGCCGCAAAAAACGAAAGGATGAAAAAAATTGTAGTACTCACCGGCGCCGGCATCAGCGCCGAAAGCGGATTGAGCACGTTCCGCGATGCGGGCGGGCTTTGGGACAATTATCCCGTCGAGCAGGTGGCCACGCCCGAAGGCTGGGCGCGCGACCCCGCCCTCGTCACCCGGTTCTACAACAACCTGCGCCGGCAGCTCCTCTCCGTACGGCCAAGCCGCGCCCATGAGCTCCTGGCCCGGCTGGAACAGCACTACGACGTCACGGTGGTGACGCAGAACGTCGACGACCTGCACGAACGCGCCGGGTCGACCCGCGTCATCCACCTGCACGGCGAGCTGATGAAGGTGGCCTCGTCGCGCGATCCCGACAATCCGCGCTACATCCGCACGCTCGCCCCGGAAGAGGCCGAAGTGGAACCCGGCACACTCGCCCCCGACGGCTCGCTGCTACGGCCGTGGATTGTATGGTTCGGCGAGGCCGTCCCGAACATGGAGCCGGCTTGCGCAGCTGCCGAGAAGGCCGATATCTTCGTTGTCATCGGTACGTCGCTAAACGTCTATCCGGCGGCTGGCCTCGTGCGCTACGCTCCCGCGTCGGCGCCGCTCTACGTCATCGATCCCAAGCCGGTGCCTGTGGCACGCTCGCCTCGCCTCCACTTTTTCCAGACCACGGCTTCGGCAGGCATGGAACTGCTGTGGAAAGAACTGGTGAGCGATCCGGAATGAGCCGGAATCTTTCTGCCGGACTGTCCTCGCCGCCGCAAACCTACGGGTGGGGCGACGGCAAAAACAGTCAGCCGTCTGGAAGCTTCCAGACGGCTGACTGTTTTTTCTAAACGGCTGACAAGATTCACATCACGGCTGGCCGTTTCGGCCGGGCGGCTGGCCATCCCTCGTGCCGTCAGGGTTCGGGAGCGAACATGGGGTCCCAAGCCGGCAGTCGCTCAGGCTCCTGTTCGAGGAGGCGCAGCGTCTCTTTCGGGACATACTTGCGCTCGGCCACGAGGCGGAACGTGTATTCGTCGAACCAGCGGTCGGTCATGATGAGATGCCCTTTGTAGCCTGCATCAGCACCCCACGAATTCTCCACCATCCACTGGCGCGGCCGGCCCTCGGCGTCAAGGTCGACGGCCATGAGCGTCATGGCGTGGCTCGACAACGAGGCGAACGTGCGGATACGGTCGGCCTTGTCCATGCCGAAGTCCGTGCCCAGAAGGGCGCCGTAGTTGTAGTTATCAACGTCGAGGCGACCAGCTTTACTGTCGAGGAACTTGCCTACGTCGCAGGAATAGTAGAGCATCGTGCTGTCCTTGATCGACGCGATGGCGATGGCCTTCAATTCGTCCATGGGCAGGTTGACATAGGTCCAGTTCTCGCCGTCATAGACGTGGCGGTCCATATCGATGGTGTAGGTTTTGTGATACGGGCGGCTGGGGTCGTTCATCAGCATGACGTAGTTCTTCTTCAAATCGGTGCCCACGAATTTCTCGTAGAACGAGAGAGGCGTGAACTCAGCCGTCTGGCCGGGGACGCCGGAAGCCGTGGTTTGCGTCCAGGTGAACTTCGTAGGCGGCTCGCCCAGACAGACGGCCAGCATGTGGTAGACCGTGGCGAGCATCTCTTCCTTGCGCGCCTCGAGGTCAGCCTTCGGCTTGCCGTCGGCGGCCATCCGACGCAGTTCGAGGGCTTGCTCACGCAGTTTCAGGGCAATGAGCTCGCTCATCGTGGCGGTATGGTTGGCACTGTACGTCTCCGGCATCACCGACGAGGGCACGAGGCCATACTTCATAACGAGGTCCGACACGCCCGTGAACTGCCCGCCATCCGAAAGGGGATGTTTGAAAAGCCAGGTGACTAACTGGTCGTCCATAGGCTTCGCAGCGTTATCGATAATGGCTTGCAAGAAGAGGTTGGACTTTTCCAGCTGGTCGTAAAAGAAGAGGTAGTTCTGCGAAAAGGTAAACTCGCCCAGTCCGTGCTCGGCCTGTGCTTTCGCCCGCAGCACATTGAGCCCCGTGAAGAGCCAGCAACGTCCCGAGGACTGCTGGTCGGTGATGCCGCGGGAGTTGACACGGTCCGAAAAGTAGGTATCGCCCGCCGGCCTCAGGCGGTTGGCGGCAAGGGCGTTCAAGCTGGCGCCGGCGGCGGCGTTGGCCAGGGCGCTGTCAGCGGCACTACGGGGTTGGGCAGCCCTGAGGCGGGCCAGCATGCCGGCGTCGATTCCGCCGGTCGTCTGCGCCGGCAGGGCCAGCGCGGCGGCACATGCGAGTGCCAGTGTCAAACGTTTGATCATATCTTTTGGGGTTAAGGTTATTTGCGTTTCAGAATATGCCGGGCCACCTCCAATGCTTCATTGATGCTCGCACAGATGTGGTCGCGCCCCAGCAGGGAGTCGAATCCGGCATGTTCGAGCACCTCGCGCACGGCCGGCTCCACGCCTGAAAGCACGATGTGCGTCCCCTCCCGGTGGTTCATTGTGCAGAGGTTCTTCAAATTGTGCAGGCCAGTCGAGTCGATGAACGGGACGCGCCTCATGCGGATGATGCGCACTTTCGGGCGGTCGGCCATCGTCGCCATGACATCCTCAAACTTGTTGGCGATGCCGAAGAAGTACGGGCCGTTGATTTCGTAGACCTCGACGCCCGACGGGATGGGCAGGTGCTCCTCGTGCGTCTCGACATCGCTTTCCTCGTTCGGGTCGATCTCCTCGGTGATGACCGAGACGCGCGTCGTCTCGGCCATGCGGCGCATGAAGAGCAGGCAGGCGATGACGAGGCCCACCTCGATGGCGATTGTCAAGTCAAAGAGCACCGTGAGCAGAAAGGTGATGAGCAGCACGGCCACATCGCTCTTCGGGTTGGCCAGCAGTTCGCGGAACGTGCGCCAGCCGCTCATATTGTACGACACGACGACAAGCACGCCAGCCAGGCAGGCCATCGGGATGTATTGCGCCAGCGGCATGAAGACAAGGAAGATAAGCAGCAGGACCGCAGCGTGGACGATGCCGGCCACAGGAGTCCGACCGCCGTTATTGATATTCGTCATTGTTCTTGCTATCGCCCCGGTCGCGGGAATACCTCCGAAAAGCGGCGAACAGAGGTTCGCTATGCCCTGTCCGATGAGTTCTTGGTTCGAATCGTGGCGACGACCCGTCACGCCGTCGGCCACGGTGGCCGAAAGCAACGACTCGATGGCGCCGAGCACGGCGATGGTAAGGGCGGGCTGTACGAGCTGCTTCACGCCTTCCCATGTCAACACGGGCACGGCAGCCGACGGCAGTTCGGCCCGTATGCTGAAACGGTCGCCGATAGTCTCGATGCTCTCTACCCCGGCATAAGTGCGCAGCAGGTAGGCAGCCACGGTCATCACCACTATGGCCACCAGCGAGCCGGGCACTTTGCGCGAGAGGCGCGGCGTCAGCGCGATGGCCACCACGCTGAGCACACCGACGGCCGTCGACCACGGGTCGACAGTCGGCAGGGCCTGCACGTAGGTTGCCCATTTAGCCACGAAGTCTGCCGGAACAGGGCCGGTCGTCAGACCGAGCAGATCTTTCACCTGCGTGGTGAAAATGGTGACCGCAATGCCGCTCGTGAAGCCCACGACGATGGGATAAGGAATGTACTTGATAATCGTGCCGAGACGGAAGACACCAAGAAGCACAAGGAACGCGCCCGCCATCAGCGTAGCCACCGTCAGTCCGCCCATGCCGTACTGTTGGACGATACCGTAGACAATCACGATGAACGCGCCCGTAGGGCCGCCGATCTGTACACTGCTACCGCCGAACGCCGACACGAGAAACCCGGCCACGATGGCTGTCACGATGCCCGTTTCGGGCGAAACGCCCGACGCTATGCCGAACGCAATGGCCAAGGGGAGCGCCACGATGCCCACGATGAGGCCCGCCATCACATCGGCCGCCAGCGTCTTGCGGTCGTAGTGGCGGAGGTCGCTCCACAGTTGTGGTTTGAATAAAAAGCCTTTCATTTTTAGCATATAGAGTGCGCAAATTTACAACTATTTAGACTTTCAGCCAAGCCACCGCGACAGGAATTGCCCCATAGCCTGCCGTCATCACGGGCTGACGAGGCGGAGAAAACGGGACGGCTGACAGGAAATCCTAAGTAACTGACAGGATTTTCAGTCGCAGTGACAGGATTCAAGGAGCGGCGTCCGCAGCGCCCTGGCTCTGGTTCCGCTGCGGTCAGCCGGGCAGGCGGGGCTCCCGACTCGGCGGGAAAAACCGCGGACCGGGCGAAAGACGTCCACGCCACTGCCGAAGAAGTCTATTCCACAGCGCGAAATCAGATAAGTCACGACACGAAACAGATTTTCGCAGCCGGACGGGATTTTTCAGCTGGCTGCGGTCAAAATCTGACCGGCCGACGGGCACGACTGTCCCTCGCCCGGCCTTCCGCGTGCGGCGGAAGGTTGCGGCTCTCAGGAGAAATGCTTACCTTTGTCCGTCGAACAAGAGAAAGATGCGCCGTCCTGTATCCATCCATCAGCCTACTTTCCGCTTCCGCCGGTGGAGCCGCAAGCCCTACGCCGTCTTTTGCAGCCTCGGCCGCCACATCACGATTGGCCATGTCTGCAAGAGCATTGCCGACGCGTCGCTGCGCAAGACGCCCATGGGCGTGGCCGCGGTCAGGGCTGCCGGACAGCATCCCACACTGGGGCCAGACAGCCTCACGGAACCGCCGCCCGACCCGCCCGACGGCCCGACAGCCGCACAAACCGTCCTCACAAGACAGACGGGACACTGCCTGGCACTGCTTGCCGCCGCGCCAGCCCACCCTGCATCCGGTTGTGTCCGCACCCGGAAAGCCAGCGTCGTGCACAGCGCCGCACCCCATACTCTGCATCTACTTACGAAAGGACGGAACGCCCCCGACAGGCCGCGTTCCGCCCTTTTGTCATATCTTCATACTACCATGATTGAATCACTCAAAACCGACGTGCTCGCCGGGCGCGCTCTCCGTATGGACGAAGTGCAGCGCCTGGCAGACGAAGCACCCCTCGACGCCCTTGTCGAGGCCGCACACGAAATCACCGTCCGGCTGGCGCCACGACGCTTCGACCTTTGCTCCATCATCAATGCCAAATCGGGCCGCTGTCCGGAGGACTGCAAGTGGTGCGCCCAGTCATCCCGCTACCACACGGGGGCTGCCGAATATGCCCTCGTCCCGGCCGAAGAATGCCTGCTCCATGCCCGGCAGAACGAGGAACAGGGCGTCGGGCGCTTCTCGCTCGTCACGAGCGGCCGGCGCCCCACCGACCGCGAAGTCGACGCCCTCTGCGACCGCGTGCGCCACCTCCGGCGCCACAGCCGCATCGGTCTGTGCGCCTCGCTTGGCCTCCTCAGTGAAGACCAGCTGCGCCGCCTCGCCGAAGCTGGCGTCTCGCGCTACCACTGTAACCTCGAAACCGCCCCGTCGTTCTTCCCCTCGCTCTGCTCGACCCACACACAGGCTCAAAAGACGGCCACGCTCGAAGCCGCACGGCGAGTGGGCATGGACATCTGCTCGGGCGGCATCATCGGCATGGGCGAGAGCCGCGCCCAACGCGTCGAGTTCGCCTTTTCCCTACGCCGTCTCAACGTGCAGTCTATACCCCTGAACCTGCTGCAACCCATTCCCGGCACACCGCTCGCCGCGACACCGCCTCTCCCCGCCGACGAGGTGGTACGCACCGTAGCGCTCTTCCGCTTTGTCCACCCGACAGCCTACCTGCGCTTTGCCGGCGGACGTTCGCAACTGGACGAAGCCACGATCGGCAGGGCGCTCCACGCGGGCATCAATGCGGCCATCGTCGGCGACCTGCTGACCACACTCGGTTCCAAAGTGGCCGAAGACAAAGAACGAGTAACACGCGCCGGCTATGTTCTGTGAGGATTTACTGACAGACCGCTTCGACCGCGAGCACCTCTGGCACCCCTACACAGAGACGCTCCACCCGCTTCCGACGTACAAGGTGAAAAGCGCCTCGGGTTGCCGCATCACCCTGGCCGACGGGACGGAACTCATTGAGGGCATGTCGTCGTGGTGGTGTGCCCTGCACGGCTACAACCATCCCGTCCTCAACCGCGCCGTCCAGACACAGCTGAAAAGCATGGCCCACGTGATGTTCGGCGGACTGACGCACGAGCCCGCCGTCACTTTGGGCAAACTGCTGCTTAGCATTGCGCCGCCGTCGATGAGCAAGATCTTTTATGCCGACAGCGGCTCCGTGGCGGTCGAAGTCGCTCTGAAAATGGCCGTACAATACCAAGCGGCACTCGGTCACGGCCGACGCACGAACTTCGTCACCATCCGCTCGGGCTACCACGGCGACACGTGGAACGCCATGTCCGTCTGTGACCCCGTCACAGGCATGCATACGCTCTTCGGGCCTGCCTTGCCGGTGCGCCACTTCGTTCCGGCACCGCAAAGCCGTTTCGGCAGCGATTGGGACCCGCACGACATCGACGCCCTCCGTCAGACCGTTGAGAAACACGCCGACGAGCTGGCCGCCCTCATTCTCGAACCCATCGTGCAGGGCGCCGGCGGCATGCGGTTCTACCATCCGCAATACCTTAGGGAGGCTGCCGCGCTCTGCCGCAGCCACGGCCTATTGCTCATCTTTGACGAAATCGCCACCGGCTTCGGGCGTACGGGCCGTCTCTTCGCCTGGGAACACGCCGGCGTCGAACCGGACATCATGTGTATCGGCAAGGCACTCACCGGGGGCTATATGACCTTTTCGGCCGTACTGGCCAGTGACCGCGTGGCCGACACCATCTCTTCTGCCGCCCCCTATGTTTTCATGCATGGCCCGACCTTTATGGGCAACCCGCTGGCCTGCGCCGTCGCCCGGGCATCGACCGAACTCTTGCTGGCTTCCCCGTGGCAGGAACGCGTCAGCCGTATCGAAGCCCAGCTCAGGCGCGAACTCGAACCGGCCCGGGAGTGGTCCCAAGTGGCCGACGTGCGCGTCCTGGGAGCCATCGGCGTGGTCGAGATGCAGCGTCCCGTCAACATGGCACGGATGCAAAAGCGTTTCGTAGAGGAGGGCATCTGGCTCCGGCCCTTCGGGAAATTAGTGTACTGCATGCCGCCCTTCATCATCACACCGGACGAACTCACCCGGCTGACGACAGGCATGTTGAACGTAATTAGAGAAACCACGGATTAAGATGGAAAAGAACATATATGCCCCTTATGCCGATGAGCTGCGCCGGCTCGACGCTACGGGCAGTCTGCGTGTCCTGCCGGACGGCGAACAAGAGGGGAAATGGATAACGGCCGGCGAATGCAGGATGCTGAACCTTTCGTCGAACGACTACCTCGGACTGGCCGAAGACACCGCCTTGCGCGACGAGTTCCTCAGCCAGACACCATCCGCGGCGATGCGCTTCTCCGCCTCGTCGTCACGGTTGCTCACGGGCAACTTTGCGGAACACCGGCGCCTTGAACAAGTGCTCGCCTCACTATATGGCGCCGAAGCGGCCTTAGTGTTCAGCAGCGGCTATCACATGAACGCGGGCATCCTGCCGGCCCTTGCGGACCGCCGGACGCTCATCCTGGCCGACAAACTGGTGCACGCGAGCCTCATCGACGGCCTCCGGCTCTCAGCTGCCAAGTGCATGCGTTTCCGGCATCAGGACTACGACCAGCTCCATGCCCTGATGACGCGCCACCACGCCGACTTCGACCGCACGATCATCGTGACCGAAAGCGTGTTCAGCATGGACGGCGACACCGCCCAGCTCACCCGTCTCGTCGACTTAAAGCTCCACTTTCCAGGCACGCTGCTCTACGTCGACGAGGCGCACGCCGTAGGTGTCCGCGGCCGGCGCGGGCTCGGTCTGGCAGAGGAGCAGGATTGCTTGGATGGCATCGACATCCTCTGCGGGACGTTCGGGAAAGCTTTGGCGTCGGTCGGGGCATTCGCTGTGTGCCGCCGGGTCATCCGTGACTACCTTGTCAACAAGATGCGCACCCTGATCTTCACCACGGCCCTGCCTCCCGTCAACATGGCTTGGACACGCTTTGTCGTCGAACGGCTCCCTGACTTTTCCGACCAGCGCGAACGGCTTTCTGCCTTGTCGGCCCGGCTGCGCGAGTCGTTCCGGCAACATGGCCTGCCCATGCCTTCGGAAAGCCACATCGTCCCGCTGATTGTCGGCGGAAGCACTGACGCCGTCCGGACAGCCGTCCGGATGCAGCGCCTCGGTTTCTACGTCCTGCCCATCCGGCCGCCCACGGTACCCGAAGGAACGTCGCGCCTGCGTTTCTCCCTGACCGCCGCACTCGACGCGGCGGACATCGACCGTCTCACCGCCCAACTGTTCACCTCATGAAGCAAGTGTTCTTACGCCATGAGGGGCAGCCGCGTCTGCTCCTCTTCTTCGCCGGCTGGGGTGCCGAGGAGGCGCTCTTCGACCCGCCCACGATGCAGGGACATGACTGCCTGCTCTGTTACGACTACCGTTCGGCCAGTTTTGACGCCTCACTCCTCGCCCCTTACGCCGGCATCCGCCTGTTGGCATGGTCGATGGGAGTGCGCGTTGCCGCCGACACGCTCGCCGGCCTCTCTCTTCCGTGGGAGCGGCGGTTGGCCGTGGGCGGCACGATGACGCCGGTCAACGACGAACGGGGAATTCCCGAAGCCACGTTCCGGGCCACACTCGCCGGGTTCAGCGGACAATCGATGCTGCGCTTCCGCCGACGGATGTGCGGCTCCTCCGCCGAGTCGGCCCGCATCGCCGCGTTGCCTCTTCACCGCAGGTTAGACGACCTGCGGGAGGAATTGGACGCCCTGTGGCGCCGTGTGGAGAAATCCCCAGCCCCGGCCTTCAACTGGGATGCGGCACTCATCGGCACCTCAGACCGCATCTTTCCACCCGAAAACCTGCGACGGGCATGGGCCGGAGTGCCCCAGACCGAGCGCCCGACGGCCCACTACGACCGGGCATTGTTTCACGAACTCCTGTCAGAGGAAACATTATGGACAAACGCTTGATTCAACAACGCTTCGCACGTGCCGTCGACACGTATGACACCCACGCCACGGCCCAACGGCACATCGCGGGACGACTCTTTGCGCGGCTCGAGGCCGTGGCGCCTAGGGACGTCGGTCCGGCGCTCGAAGTGGGTTGCGGCCCGGGGATGTTCCCCCGCCTGTGGCTACCGCGGCTTCGGACGGACGGTGCAGTACTGAACGACATCTGCCCCGGAGTGGAACCCTGTCTGGCCGACCTGACGGGCGGCGATGTCCGTTTCGTCGCCGGCGATGCCGAGCGCATCCCCCTGCCCGGCGGACGCGGCCTCATCGCAGCCTGCGCGGTAGTGCAGTGGTTCGACGACCCCGAAGGCTTCCTGCTCCGCTGCGCCGACCTGCTGCGGCCCGGCGGTCTGCTGGCCGTCAGCCTCTTCGGGCCGGACAACCTGTGCGAAGTGGCAGCGCTGACCGGCAGACGGCTCGACTACCCGACGATGGACGAGGTGCGGCAACAGTTGTCTGCCCGCTACACCCTGCACCACGCCGAGGAGGAACGCTTCCGCCTCAGCTTCGACACACCACACGACGTGCTTCGCCACCTGCGTCAGACCGGCGTCACCGGCACGGGCCGCACCACATGGACGCGCAGCCGGCTGGCCGACTTCGACGCCCGTTACCGCGCGGCCTACCCCTCGCCCGAGGGCGGCGTCACGCTCACCTATCACCCCATTTATATCATTGCAGAAAAAAATGAAAAGGAATAACGTATTCTTCGTCAGTGGCATCGACACGAACATCGGCAAGAGCTACGCCACGGGCTACCTGGCCCGGGAATGGAACGCCGAGGGACGCCGCACCATCACCCAAAAACTTGTTCAGACCGGTAACGACAGCCTCTCGGAAGACATCGAGCTTCACCGCCGGTTGATGCGCACGGGACTCCTGCCGGAGGACAAGGAACAACTGACGATGCCCGAGATATTCTCCTATCCCTGCTCGCCGCATCTGGCTGCCGAAATCGACCGGCGCCCCGTCGACTTCTGCAAAATCGAAACCGCCACAAAAGTGCTGGCCGGGCGCTACGACGCCGTGTTGCTCGAAGGGGCGGGCGGACTAATGGTGCCACTGACGCGCGAACTGCTGACAATCGATTACGTCGCCCGGATGGGCTACCCCGTCATACTGGTCACGTCGGGCCGCCTAGGAAGCATCAACCACACCCTGCTGAGCCTCGAAGCGATGGACACCCGCGGCATCCCGCTCCATACGCTGGCTTACAACCTCTACCCCCGTGAGGATGACGACCGCATCCGCCGCGACACGGAACAGTATCTCCGCCACGTCGTCGATACCCGCTACCCCGACGCACGTTTTGTCACGATTCCCGAATTGGACTGACGCCACGGCGCGCCTGCCTGCCGGCTCGCGCCACAGTGTCCCGACACGGACGAACGGGCATACCGCACGTCCTGTCACATACGACCGGAGGACCTGTCCGGCTGTCTGTTTTTCCTGTCCGGCTGACAGAAAATTCTGTCAGCCGGACAGGTTTTCCCGGACGGCCAGCTGTTCCGACAGCTCCATTAGACAAGACGCGCCACACCCGAAAAGCTGCTACACCCCCGACGACAGGTACGAAAAATCCCCCGCCGGGTCCATGCGCTCCGCCAGGGGATTTCCTTTCTCGCTTTCTCGGATCTCTGCTCCATCCACCTCGCCGTCCGCCCTCAGAGCAGGCGGCGCGTAAGGCGGCGGACAGGATACCAGATAGCGACGAAACTGACAACGGCCACGGTGATGAAAATGGCTACCACATCAAGGGCATGCACGCTAACGGGATAGGCGTCGATGATGAAGTTGCCCGACGATTCCCCCAGTTTCAACCACCCGAAGTGTTGCTGCGCCAAGCAGAGCGCCAGGCCCAGGACGATGCCGATGAGAGCCCCCACGGTCGAGATAAGCCAGCCCTCGAAGAGGAATACGCGCTCTATGAAACGGTCGTCGGCGCCAAGATGGCGCAGGGTATCGATGTCGTGTTTCTTGTCGATGATGAGCATCGAAATGGAACCGATAATGTTGAAACAGGCGACGAGGAGGATGAACGTAAGGAAGATGTAAGCAATCACTTTCTCTATGTTCATGATGCGGAAAACGTCTTCCTGCTGGTCGTATCGGTCTTTCACGACAAAGCGGTCGCCGAGGGCGTTTTGTAGCCGCTCCTTGACCGTTTCCGCGTCAGCGCCCTCGGCCAGTTTGAGTTCGAGCGAAGTGACTTCGCCGGGGCGATCGAAAAGTCGGCGGGCCATGTCGATGGGACAGAGCAGGAGATTGTCGTCATACTTGCGTTGACGCACCGAAAAGACGAGGCCGGAGGAATAAAGTTCATCGGTGTTGAAACTTGCGGCGGGGTTAGCCATGTTGACGCGTTCACCCTTGCGCGGCGCACAAACGGTGATGGCTCCCTCGTAACGGTAGCCGCACCCCAGCTGCATGGCCAGCCCGATACCAGGAACGCCATAATTGAGGTCTGCGGCATGGAGCATGAATGTCCCCTCGCCATAGAGGATATCCTCGAGGTCGGTGCAGCGTACAAAGTTGTCGTCCACACCTTTCAGGGTCACTACGGCTTGACGGCCACGGAACAGGGCGAGCGCCTGGTCCTCCATGCACTCTGTGACGACCGACACGTCAGGATCGCGACGGACGCAGGCAAGCGCCGGGTCGTCGGCCTGAACCGAAACGCCCGCAGCTGTCGTCACTTCGAGTTGGGGATCAAAGGAAGTGAAAAGCTGCGCTACAAGGTCGCGGAAGCCGTTGAATACCGACAAAGTGCACACCAAGGCCAATGTGGCGACGGCCACGCCCACCACGGAAATTGCCGAGATGATGTTAATGGCGTGGTGACTTTTCTTCGAAACAAGATAGCGCCGCGCAATGAAGAAGGAGACGTTCATCCCGCTATTTCAGAAGTTCGTCGATGTGTTCGATATAGTCGAGGCTGTCGTCCACGAAAAAGCGTAATTCAGGGATGATGCGCAGCTGGTAGCGCAGGCGTTTGCCAAGTTCGTAGCGGACGCTCTTTACATTGCGGTTGATGTTCTCCACGACTTCTTGGCTTTTCTCCGAAGGGAATACGCTCAAGTAGGCACGGCAGACGCTCATGTCGGGACTGATACGGACGGCACTCACCGACACGAGCAGACCGTGCGCAGCCTGTGTCTGATGTTGGAACATCTCTGCCAGCTCTTTCTGGATGAGCCGGGCTATTTTCTGTTGACGTGTTGTTTCCATTGTTATCTGTATTATGAACTGCCTGGGCAGTGGTTTTCATGAGTCGGACGGCGCCGGGGCACCAAGATGGTGAATGAGCGTCAAGCCGTCGCGCAACGGGAGAATGACGCACTCCACTTCGCTATCGGCTACGACGACGTCATTGAACCGGCGTATGCCCTGGGTCTGCGCGTCACGGTCATAAGCCGGATCGACGACGTGCCCGTCCCACAAGGTGTTGTCAGCCACAATGTAGCCGCCCGGGGCAAGATGGTGCTTAGCCATGGCGTAATAGTCGGCATACTGCCGTTTGTCGCCATCGATGAAGACAAAGTCGAAGTCAAGCCCCAGCGCCGGCACGAGAGTGAGTGCGTCGCCGACAGTAAAGCGGATGCGGCTGCCATAAGGCGAAGCATCGAACCAACCGCGGGCAAAATCTTCCATCTCGTCGTTTACCTCAAACGTATAGAGCTCTCCCCCGGGCGGAAGTGCAGCGGCCATTGCAAGAGCTGAATAACCAGAGAAAGTGCCCACTTCGAGGACACGTCTCGGCCGCACCATCCCGACAAGCATACGGAGCAGTTGTCCCTGCACATGCCCCGAAGCCATCCGTCCGCGAACGAGTTGCGTGTTCGTAGCGCGCCAGAGGCGATAAAGTTCGGGGCGTTCGGACGTCGTATGGGCGCGGATGTAATCATCGAGAGCGTCGTCCATCATGCTGTCAGTTCTGATAAGGTTCCTCTCCTTCCGAGACGAAAAGATTCTGAACGATGTTCATCTCCATGAACGACGTGTTCTGCTCCTTACGCTGGCTGCCAAGGTAACAGATGCGGTCTTCAGGATGAAGCAGCCCGTCTGCCAACAGCTTGCGCAGGGCAGCGAGCAGGAATTCATGGCCGAAACTCTTGAAGGGCATATAGATGGCCGAGACGCCATAGGAAAGCGCCAGATGGCGAACGGTCTTCGCTTTGTAGCAGATGGCCAGCACGGTGCACTGGCCGCGGAACGAGGAGACGTAGCGCGCCGTCCGTCCCGTGTAGCTGTCGACGATGATGGCGCGGAGTTTCATCCGTTTGGTAGCCATGACGGCCTCCTTGGCGAAAAACTCTGTCACGTCGGGCTCAGCCGAAAGTGGAACGTCCTCATCTCCGAACAGTTGGTCGATGTCCTTTTCTGCTTGGTTCGCAATGGCTGCCATCGTCTGCACAGCCTCCACTGGATAAGCGCCATAAGCCGTCTCGCCACTGAGCATCAGGGCGTCGGCACGCGAATAGACGGCATTGGCTATGTCGGTCACTTCGGTGCGCGTCGGACGTGGGTTCTTGATCATGCTTTGAAGCATCTGTGTGGCCACAATGACCGGTTTGTGCCGGCGGATAGCCTTGGCCACAAGCCGGCGCTGTATGCCGGGGATGAGTTCCTGCGCCACCTCGATCCCCAAGTCGCCGCGCGCCACCATGATACCGTCGGCCACGTCGAGAATCTCGTCGATGTTGTCCACACCCTCTTGGTTCTCGATTTTAGCAATGATACGGATGTCGCTCCCGGCGTCGTCGAGCAAACGGCGCACTTCGAGCACGTCCTCGCGGCTGCGCACAAACGAATGAGCGATAAAAGCGACGTCAGCGTCAATGGCAAAGCGGATATTCGCCTTGTCCCGTTCCGTCAGGGCGGGGAGGTTGACACGCACGCCAGGCACGTTGACACTTTTCCGCGCCCCTAATGTGGCGGCGTTCTCCACGACACATTCGATGCAGTCGCCCTCTTTCCGCTCGACCACAAGGCCGAGATCGCCATCGTCGATGAGGATGTGAGCGCCCACGGCCATATCATGGACAAAACCGGGATACGAAACGGCTATGCACTCACGCGTCGTCTCGCGTGACGGGTCGCCAACGATACGCACGCGGTCGCCTTTTTCAAACGTGATGGGGGCTGCGCAAGACGTCGTACGCACCTCGGGACCTTTCGTGTCGACAAGGATGGCAATGCGGCTCGATACCTCGCGCACGTTGTTAATCACGCGGCGCATGCCAGCCGTGTCCTGGTGAGCCGTATTCAGGCGCACCACGTTCATACCTGCGTCGTAAAGCTGCTGGATGAAGCCGACGTCGCAACGCATGTCTGACACAGTGGCCACTATCTTGGTTTTTTTATACATTAGTCAGCGTTTTTAGGTTCTTGTTCAGTATAGTCTGCTCCCAAAAGTGCCTCGACGGCCAAACGGTAGGAGTCGAGGCCGAAGCCGCAGACCACGCCACGACAGGCTGCCGCTATGAGCGAGCGGTGACGGAACTCCTCCCGGGTGTGCACATTGGAAATATGCACCTCCACGACAGGAGCCGGGATGCTCCGGATGGCGTCGTGCAGGGCTATTGAAGTATGCGTATAGGCACCAGCATTGAGCACCACGCCGTCGACGGCGAAGCCCACTTCTTGCAGTTTGTCGATGAGCAAGCCCTCGACGTTGCTCTGAAAGTAATCAATCGTTACGCCGGTATATCGGCGCCGCAAGGCGTCGAGGGCGGCCTCCATTGTCCCCGAACCGTAGATGCCAGGTTCGCGGCGGCCCAAGAGGTTCAGGTTGGGGCCGTTGATGATGATTATTCGCTTCATGGGAGTTTGGCTTATCGGGATTTTCTTTACTTTTGCATCCGCCCTGCAAAGATAGTGCAAACGAGCGGAATGGCGGACGAGTTGACCAAGGAAACTCACACAGGCATTCCAGAGTGCAACACTTCTTCACGAAGCAAAATGGCAAACGGGCGGCACGGCGGGCAGGCTGCCCTCACTTCAAGACGCTCCGACACGAAACGCCCACGGACGGAAAAGACACGCCATGGAACCTTTTCTGAAACGCAACATTATTACCGGCTACCGCGCCTACCTCATAATGGAGATGGGCCTGGCGCCAAATACCCGTGAGGCCTACTGGCACGATCTCGGAAAATACCTCGGATATCTCGGCAGCGAGCACCTCGACCCGTTGGCCGTACGGCTCGACGACGTTCACCGTTTCGCCTCGGCCCTCACCGAAGTGGGCATTGCGCCGCGGAGCGTGGCGCGCATCCTCTCGGGCGTCAGGGCATTCTACCGCTACCTTGTCATTGACGGATACATCGATACCGACCCCACCCGCCTGCTTCAATCGCCCGCCATAGGGCGCCACGTGCCCACAGTGCTGACACCCGACGAGGTGCGTCGCCTTTTCGAAGCCATCGACCCCACCGAGCGCGAAGCCGTGCGCAACCGGGCCTTGCTCTCCATGCTCTACGGCTGCGGACTGCGCGTCAGCGAAGCCTGCGCCCTACGCCTCTCAGACCTTCATTTTGTCGAGGGTTATGTCCGCATCGCCGGCAAGGGGGACAAGGAACGTCTCGTGCCGCTCGCCCGACACGTGGCAGACGCACTCCACGACTGGCTGGCCGACCGCGAGGCCATCGACATCCGTCCCGGCGAGGGTGACATGGTTTTCCTCTCTTTCCGCCGCGGTCGGCATCTGTCGCGGTTCATGGTCTTCGTTGTGGTCAGACGCCTTGCCGAAGCTGCCGGCATCCAGAAGACAATCAGCCCGCACACCTTCCGCCACACCTTTGCCACCCACCTGCTCGAAGGCGGCGCCAACCTGCGTGCCATCCAGGCCATGCTCGGGCACGAGGACATCGCCACTACCCAAGTCTACACACACCTCGACCTACGCGCCCTGCGCACGGAGGTTGAAGAACACTTTCCACGCAACATCGGTCCGCACGATGCCCCGAAACCGGACATGCAGGACATGGCTGTGCAAGACGACTGCCAAGACTGAAAAACCTATACGGCTGACTGGATTTGCAGGACGGCTGACTGGATTTTTCATCAGCCGATTCGCGAGCACTGGCCGCCGGCCCGTCATTTCCCCCCTCACCGGGCCACATGCCAATGTGTCAGCCCGCTGCACCCGACGGGAAGCCACCCGTCAAAGCACGCCGCCGATACGGCAGCAGTCCG
>HF989186.1:23745-49500 GCA_000431275.1 Prevotella sp. CAG:755
CCCGTCAAAGCCCGCCGCCGATACGGCAGCAGTCCGTGGCGGGAAAATCGGGAATAAAGCGTAACTTTGCGCCGCACTTATCCCCGGTTCTTCATGACTAAGATCATTTTTGCTGTTTTTCTGGGAGGAGGATTCGGCAGTCTGATGCGCTTTGCCGTCCAAGCCCTGTTTCATCGTAGCATCACCCCCATTCTCTTCCCTTGGGCTACGCTCACGGTCAACGTAGCGGGCAGCTTCCTTATCGGCCTGTTCTATGCCCTTTCTGCCCGTCTCCATCTTTCAGAAGAGACGCGGCTTTTCCTCACCACCGGCCTATGCGGAGGCTTCACGACGTTTTCCACGTTCAGCCACGAAAACCTGGCCCTGCTAAGACAGGGAGCCTATGGCGCATTCGCCCTCTACGCCACGTTAAGCGTCGCGACGGGGCTGGCGGCAGCCTTGGCCGGAGGCTGGGCAGGCACGGCGGCTATGGGGAAATGACAGCTGCAACAACGGCCGGAACGGCAACTACCCCTCACGCCCCGTCCACACTGTTTTTCAATGCAAACAAGACGGCCAAGGCAACGCCAGCCCATGCTGCGGACGACTCAGGCGGTCACGATGTGCTCCAAGCAGTTCGAAGCCACCATGTCGGCGGCCTGCAACAGGCTGACCAGGGGGCTCATCCCCATCGCCGCGCGATAGGAGGCACGGCCCGAACTTGTCGGTTCGCTCATCTCGAAAAGCCCCATGTGCCAGCGGATAGCCAGCAGTTCGTCCGGACTCAGGCGGAGAAACCAGTTGAGAATCAGGCATGACTTCTCGCCGTGGCCAAAGGGAAAGGCGTCTTTCACCTCATAGCCTGCGTAGCTCTCCCAGCGGCCGGACTCATCCTTGCGCCACCGTTCGACGGGATGGTAAAAGTTCGCCTTACACACATCGTGAAACAGCGCGACAACAGCAAGGCTCTCAGCCGGCACCTCTTCGGCGAAAGGCGACGTGCCTGCCTGGATGGCCGGACCGACGGCAGCTTCGTAAAAAGCAGTCAACGTGCGGAACACGTTGATAGAGTGGCGGCAGAGCCCACCTCGCTCATTCAGGTGAAAGCGCGTCGAACTCGGCGCGGTGAAGAAGTCCGTCCGACGATCCAGATAGTCCAACAACTCGTCGAGACCAGAACGGTTGATGTGCGCCCGGCAGAGCCCGATGAATTCTTCGCGTGCCGCAGTAATTTCTAATTCAGTCATGACAGTCTGTTTTTGTTTCATTCCGAGGCTTCAGGACAGCACCAAGGGCACGGCGTCCGTCCATCTTGATGACACAAGGTGCGGAAAGACGGACATGGCGCACACGCGGCGTCTCGTGTTCGGCGGGCTGGGCGTCAAGCCAAGCCTCATCGAAAGTACCGTCGCCGCGATAAGGATTGACGGTGAAATATCCGACACCGAAAGAGGTTAGGTTCTGGAAAAAGTGAGTACCCTGGCTAGGATCAATCCGGTAACGTTCAAGACCACATTCGACGATGACGCGCGCGCCGCTGATATGAGGCCACTTCACGGGGATACCCAGCCATGGGTCGCTACTGCCCCACCGTCCGGGCCCCACGAGGACATAGCCGCGCCCCTCGGCCGTCAGCGTACGGTTGAGTTCTGCAATATCGTAGGCCGTGAGCTGGTTGGCAGAAGCGTTGAAAGCCTCGCTGCGCACGTAGACCACGTCGGCCACATCGGTGACTATGCCGTTACCCAAAGCAACCTTCGTCGTGATGAGGGCATCCTCGGGATTGATAGCCGTGAGGTCCTCGTCGACCGTCTCTTTGCCGTCGACGATAGGGCGGATTTGGAGAAGGCAGAAGCGGGCTGAACCTCCGTCGGGAGAGATGTCCATTGCAAACTCTATCTCCACGGGACGCCCCATCTCCTTCGCGCCAATGTGAAGCAGGCGATCGACAGTCTCGGCCAAGGGGAAGACGCCATGATCGAGGATGTTGACGAATGAGATTATCTTCCGACCTCCTGGATAGTACCCCTCGTAGACAACCTGGTCGTAGGGGTCGTATGTGGAACTGATGAAGCGGAGCGCGCCGTCGGCCTCGGCTTCTTTCAGGCCGAGACGGAGCAGGTTAAAGGCATCATCGGTTTTGAAGCCAGGGGCAAGGTTTTTCAGATCGAGGGCATAGAAACGCGTCTGTGTCTCGCGCAGGGCCAGCTCGGTGGTACTGGTTTGCAGGACATGATGAGGATGACGTGGTGAAAAGCGAAGCGTCAGGCCGCCGTCGACGATGTACTTCCCCAGTCCAAGCGCCACGTGGGCGATGCCGTCTTCGGCCTTTTCGTCACCAATCGGATAAAAATTGAGCGAGCGAGCCACGCCGGAAAGTGTAGGATAGAAGCGGTCGCCATAGGCCGTCCCGACAACCTCTTGCAGCACAATGGCCATCTTCTCTTGGTCGATAAGGTTCTGCGTGGCTGTCAGATAAGCCTTGCTGTCGCGATAGAACACCGAAGCGTAGACCGCCTTGATTGCGTCGCGCAAAAGACGGAGCATCTCATGGCGATCGGCAACGCGGGGCACCATGTAGGTGGAATAAATGCCCGCAAAGGGCTGATAGTGGGAATCTTCGAGCAAGCTCGACGAGCGGACAGCGATCGGGGCATGCGTAATGTTGAACAGGGCAAGCAAGTCGTCAAGCACACGGTCGGGGAGAGACGCGCTGAGAAAGCGATCAAGGATTTCCTCGTCTGTCGCCGTGTTCGAGAGCGCTATGGGATAAAGATTATTTGTCTCCATGAACTCGTCGAAGATGTCCGTGCAGATGACCACCGTCTTCGGAATGTTAACGGTGAAGTGCTCGCTTTCCAGACGAGGATAGCGCTTGACCATCGTTCCCATGAAGGCGAGACCACGGCCTTTGCCTCCAAGCGAACCGTTGCCGATGCGGGCAAAATTGCTATACTCGTCGAAACGGTCTTTTTGGTAGATGGCCACGACGCCTTCGTTCTTGATACGACGATATTCGACGATGAGCCCGGCAATAAGTTCCCGCGCCTGTTGCATATCGGTATAATCATCGACGTTCACCTGACGCAGGACCGCGGCCGGCGGGAACATGGCCCTCGAATAGAAGAAACGCGAAAAGTGGTCGTGGGCAAGATGATAGCGTAACGAAGCGTCTGGAATCTCGTAAATCCGTCGTTGCAGGTCGTGAAGCGTACGTATGCGCATTACCTCGCGCCCCCCGTGTTCGGGATCGATGATGACGAAATCGCCGAAACCGAAACGTTCCATGATGTGACGGCGCAACTCTTGGGGATAGGTCTTGGCGTTTTTGTTGATAAAGGCAAGACCAAGCTCGTCGGCATAGTGCATGTTGGCCGCCTCGCTTGATTCGAGCACGAAAGGCAGGTTCGGACTTCCGTCAAGCACCTTACGGGCAAACCGGTAGCCGGCCAAGGGATCTTTCTTCCCTTCACGCATGAAACTCATGTCTGAAACAACGCCGAGCATGTAATCCTTGTAGCGTTCATAAAGACTGAGCGCTTCCTCATAAGTACGGGCCAACATCACCTTAGGGCGTCCGCGCATACGGAGGGTTTTCAGGTGGTCATTAAGTGCCTCCTTGGAAAATTCCTGGCTCTGTTCAAGCACCACCTTGTAGAGGTGAGGCAGCGCGGAAGAATAGAAGCGGATCGAGTCTTCCACCAAAAGAATCACCTGAACACCTACCGAAGCTGTATCGTCAGGTGCATTCCACTTGTCCTCTACTAACTTGATGATGGCAAGCAGGAGTTCGGGATTGCCCAGCCACGAGAAGATGTAGTCGATGGCCGATAAGTCTTTTGCGTCGGCCACCCGTTTACTCACCTCACGCGAGAAGGGAGTCAGTACGACGATGGGGATGTGGGGATGGCGGAGCTTGATTTCGCCAGCTGCCGCAAAGATGTCGCGGTTGTCCATATTGGGCATCACGATGATGAGCTCGAAGTTGCGGTCGTCAAGTTCTTCAAGGGCTTCCTCCTCCGTAGTCACTTGGGTGAAGCGTGGCGGATAGCGAAGACCGAGGGCGGCATATTCATTGAATATCTGCTCATCAACGCGACCGTCGTCTTCAAGCATGAAAGCGTCATACTTCGTAGCGAGGAGCAGGACGTTGTAAATGCGCTTATTCATCAACTCGGCGAACGGTGTGTCGCGCAAGACGAGTGCTTTGAGATCGGGTATGCGGCTCATGATCAGTCGATAATAACGGTTTCTTCCTCCTTCCGGGCGTCGGACTTGGGCAAAATAGCGTCGGGCTTGAGACGTCCTTCCTCATCGAACAGTCCGTAGGTCGTACGCAAGACACGGAACTGGGTGCGGCGGTTGAGGGCGTTACAAGTGTCCTGCTGTTCCGGCGTCAGGCGGAGAATATACGCCTCAGTGAGGGTGTCGTTTTCGTGAAGGAAAGGATAGGTTTCGGCCAAGCGTTTGGTCACCACCTTAGGCTGCTGCTCGCCATAACCTTTTGCTGTGAGACGGTCGGCGGCGATACCATGCTCCGTGAGGTAGCGCACAACACTCTCGGCACGGCGTGCTGAAAGGCGTTCGTTGTAGTCGTCGGCGCCCCGATAGTCGCAGTGGGCACTGAGTTCAATGGTAACGTTCGGATTCTCGGCGAGCAACGTGACAAGACGGTCAAGAGCCGGGAGCGAAGCCGGAAGGATTTCGGCGCTGTCAAACGCATAAAAGACGTTGCGCACCAATACGGGCGCCGAAATCGACGGAAGAGGGAATTGCAAGACATACTGGTGGCTCTCGGTCGTACTGTCGGGCCGCAGACTGTTACGATAGTTCAGATAACCCTCGCAGGTAGCCAAAAAGATATAGTCGACACCAGGCTGGACAGGCTGTTCGAACGAACCGTCACTGCGGGGCGTGATTTTGAGGTAAGTGCCGTCGTTTCCGACCATATAGACGAGTGCTTCGGGCAGTTCATAACCGTCTTGTTCATACACCCAACCTTTCACCGTTTGGAGCACTTCGGGATACGAGAACTCGAAAATCTTGTCCCATCCTCGGCCTCCGGTAGTGCGGCTCGTTGAGAAGTAACCCCGGTTGTGCAGCCCTTCAAACGTGATACCGAAGTCATCGCCGTTGGAGTTCATCGGAGCGGGCAGATGGCGCACAGTCCAACGATGGGAGACGGTGTCCTCCACTGCGGCATAGAGGTCGAGTCCGCCAAGGCCGCCGAAGCCGTCGCTAGAAAAGTAAAGCTCGCCTGAGGGCCGGAATGCGGGAAACACCTCATTGCCTGCCGTATTGATGTCAGGGCCAAGATTTTCGACCAGTCCGATACCATGACCGTCAAAACGGGCGCGCCAAAGATCAAGCCCGCCGTAGCCGCCTGGCAGATCAGACGTGAAATAGAGCCAACGACCGTCAGGCGAGACGGCCGGGTGTGCATACGACGAGAGCGTGTCGCCCGTGATTTTGAGCAGTTGAGGTTTAGCCCATGCGGCGTCAGTACGTGTGGCCGTCCATATCTCAGCCATGCGCGGCCACTGCGGGTCAGTGCGGCAAACGGTAAGGTACATCGTCTTGCCGTCGGGCGAAAAAGAGCAAGCCCCTTCGTCAAAAGCCGTGTTGAGTTCGCCCTCTACGGGTTCAGGACGTTGCCAGACGCCCTTCTCGTCTTTCTTCGACCAGTAGATGTCCCCGGGCATCACGCCGGTAATGTCGCTCTCTTCATCGCCCGTCACTTGGGGGCGGGTCGTCGTGAAATAAAGGCGGTCAGAAGCATCTCCCGTCAGCGCGGGGCAATAATCCGAGCGGTAGGAGTTGAAGAGTTGCGCCTCCTTGACGGTGTAAGCCGATCCGGCCTTTTTCACACCGGGCGCCAGCCGGGCTGCATCGATACCCGCTAGGGCGACGGAATCGCCAGGATGCTGGTCGAGCCAAGCTTCGTAGCTGGCCACGGCTCCCTTATAATCGCCCATGGCACGGAGGGCGTCGCCGAGGCGCAGGTAGGTCAACGTGTCCGTATGCTTATAGCGTTCGGCGTTACGGAAAGCCCCCGTAGCCTTGGCCACGTTGCCAAAGAGTCGGTAAGCGTCGCCCAGTTTGTAAGCGATGGCGCCCCTCTTTTCACGCTCGCGCGACGGTGTCCGTGTGTAAGCCCGCTTGTAATAATCCGACGCCGCCGAATACTCGCCAAGGGCCAACGCCGCGTCGCCGCGCCGCAGCAACTTGTCGACACTGTTGCACGACACGAACGACAACAGCACCGCACACATTATTATATATAGCGTCTTACGATTCTTCATCCTTATAACAAAAAACCGCCGCACCGCCGTTTTATTGTGCCGCGGTTTTGCAAAAATAGTGAAAGGCGGGCGCTAAAACAAGAGAAAGCAGCCTTTCTTCCTGCCCTGGCAGGACAGCCTTGCCCCTCTCGTGAACAAAAATACGCAGAAAGCCGCTGACTGTCACCCCTCTTCCATAAAAAAAACGTACATTTGCGCTAAGAACGACTAACTCTCTAATACATCAAACGCTTATGCTGACACAAATCATCAACGGGCGTATCCTGACCCCCGAAGGCTGGTTGGACGGAGGTTCCGTCCTGATCGACGGTAACCAGATCGTCAATGTCATCAACACCGACCTGCCCATCGAAGGCGCCCAGCGTATCGACGCAAAAGGCTGTGCCGTAGTGCCCGGCGGCATCGAAATGCACGTGCACGGCGGTGGCGGACGCGACTTCATGGAAGGCACGGAAGAGGCTTTCCGCGTAGCTATCGACGCACACTTGCAAAACGGAACAACAGCCATCTTCCCCACCCTGTCCTCGTCGACCGTACCGATGATCGAAGCCGCAGTCAAGACCTGCGACAAGCTCATGGCCGAGCCCGACAGCCCGGTGATGGGGCTTCACCTTGAAGGCCCCTACTTCAACCCCGCGCAGGCCGGCGCCCAAATTCCCGAGTGGATCAAGCCGCCCGTAGCCTCGGAATACGAACCCCTGCTCGAAAACTCGAAATGCCTTCGCCGATGGGACGAGGCCCCCGAGCTCCCAGGCTCGATCGAGTTCATCAAGTGCTGCCGCAAGCACGGCGTGCTCCCCGCCATTGCCCACACCCGCGCCACCTACGACGACGTGCACGCCGCCCATGAGGCCGGCATGACCCACGCTACCCACTTCTACAACGCCATGCCCGTGGTCTACAAAAACCGTGAGTTCAAAGTTTGCGGAACCGTCGAGAGCATCTTCGCCGAAAAGGACATGACCGTCGAGATGATTGCCGACGGCATCCATGTGCCCCCCGTGATGCTCCGGATGATATACCAGATCAAAGGCGTTGAGCGGACTGCCCTCATCACCGACGCCCTCGCCTGCTCAGCCAGCAAGGGGAACACCGCTTTCGACCCCCGCGTCATCCTCGAAGACGGCGTCTGCAAACTGGCCGACCGCTCGGCCTTGGCCGGAAGTATCGCCACGATGGACCGCCTCGTCCGCACCTGCGTCCAGCAGGCCGGTATCCCCTTGGCCGACGCCTGCCGCATGGCCTCGGAAACCCCGGCACGCATCATGGGCATACTCGACCGCAAAGGCACCTTGGAGGCCGGAAAAGATGCCGACATCATCATGTTCGACGACAACCTCGACCTGCGTTTCGTCATGCAGATGGGGCGCACTGTCCGCAACGAGCTGGCCTGACCCACAGCATCAGCCATTTCCACAAAAGCCGTCCCGCCCGACCCGCTGGGACGGCTTTCTTCATGTCCGGCGGGCTGAAAAAAATTAAAAAAGCGAAACAATTTGCAAAACCGCCCGCACGCCGCGCGCAGCATTCCGGAAAAACGCCGTAACTTTGCCCACGCTGCCAGAACCGCAACACCTATGGAACTTCTCGATATAGACATCCGCTTGATTTTCGCCATCATGAACGGCAAAGTGTCGTCGGCCATCAACCGGAAGTTACAGAAAAACTTCAACGCCGCCGACGTCAACCTCACTCCCGAGCAGTGGACTGTCATGCTCTACCTTTCGGAGCAAGACGGCGTCACACAGCAACAGCTCTGCAACGCAGTCTATAAAGACAAGCCCTCGATGACACGGCTCATCGACATCCTCGAACGTGCGGACGTCGTTGTGCGGCAAACCAACAAGCTCGACCGCCGCGCCAACACCGTACACCTCACCCCGCACGGTCGCGAAATGAAAGACAAAGCCCAGAAAATAGCCCTCGTCACCTTGCGCGAAGCCTTAAAAGGCCTCACCATGGACGATCTCCGCACTTGTCAGAGCGTCATGCGCTGCGTCTTCGAAAACCTCACCGCCGACGGCCGCCGCTAATCCCCCTTCACCTCTTTCTTCCTCACGGGCAGAACTCCCAGCCACTCCTCCCGACTTTCCAGCCGCAGCGAGAGCGTTTTCTGTCACTGCGACAGGAAACACTGTCAGCCGTCACGTTTTTCCAGCCAGCCATCCCGTCCGAAAAAACAAGGTCCACATCACGTACCAATGGCCGGAACAGCCTCCGGACGTTGCAGCAGGGATTATTTTCTCACTTTCTATGCCCTCGCGGCCTGCCTCGAAGCAAAGCGTCGGAAAAAAATCGTAACTTTACGGCCGCTAACGAAACCTTAACCCCTACGACAATGGCTCAAAAACCCAGCATACCGAAAGGCACGCGCGACTTCTCGCCAGCCGAGATGGCCAAACGCAATTACATCTTCGGCACGATCCGCGACGTCTATGCTCTCTATGGTTTCCGTCCCATCGAGACGCCGGCCATGGAGAACCTCTCAACGCTCATGGGCAAGTACGGCGAAGAGGGCGACAAACTGCTCTTCAAGATCCTCAACTCGGGCGACTTCACCCATGGCCTGACCACTGATGACTTCGGTGCAGGGAACGCCGCCCGGCTGGCTGCCCGCATCTGTGAGAAAGGCTTGCGCTACGACCTGACGGTGCCTTTCGCACGCTATGTGGTGCAACACCGCGACGAGTTGCAACTCCCCTTCAAACGATACCAGATACAGCCCGTCTGGCGGGCCGACCGGCCGCAGCGCGGACGCTACCGCGAGTTCTATCAATGCGACGCCGACATCGTCGGGTCGGACTCGCTCCTGAACGAAGTGGAACTCGTGCAGATTGTCGACACGGTGTTCACACGCCTGGGCATCCGCGTAGCCATCAAAATAAACAACCGCAAGATCCTCAGCGGCATCGCCGAGGTCATCGGCGCGCCTGAGAAAATCACCGACATCACCGTGGCCATCGACAAGCTCGACAAGATCGGCCTCGACGGCGTCAACGCCGAACTGGCCCGTGCCGGACTCACGCCCGAAGCCATCGCAAAAATCCAGCCAATCATCGCGCTCACAGGCACGAACGACGAAAAGCTCGCCAGCATCCGCAACGTCCTCGCCGGCAGCGAGGCGGGGCTCAAAGGAGCCGACGAAGTGGACTACGTGCTCACAGCGGCCGGCACACTTGCCCTCCACAACCGCGTGGAACTGGATCTGACCCTGGCGCGCGGCCTGAACTACTACACGGGATGCATCTTCGAGGTGAAAGCCCTCGACGTCGAAATCGGCTCCATCACCGGCGGTGGACGCTATGACAACCTGACGGGCATCTTCGGCCTGCCGGGATTGAGCGGCGTGGGCATCTCGTTCGGTGCCGACCGCATCTACGACGTCCTTAACCAGCTCGACCTATACCCTCAGGGCACTACGGCGGGCGCCGAACTGCTCTTCATCAACTTCGGACCGGCCGAAGCGGCATACTGCCTGCGTCTGGCCGCACAGACGCGCGCGGCAGGAATAGCGACCGAAGTCTACCCCGACACGGCCAAAATGAAGAAACAGATGAGCTACGCCAACGCCACTGGC
The DNA here is from genome assembly GCA_000431275.1 of Prevotella sp. CAG:755. Taxonomy (GTDB): domain Bacteria; phylum Bacteroidota; class Bacteroidia; order Bacteroidales; family Bacteroidaceae; genus Alloprevotella. The sequence continues at coordinate 33,604 of HF989186.1, forward strand.
GTCAGGTTCGTAGCCCTCGTGGGCGAAGACGAGATGACGCAGGGCAAAGTGACACTCAAAAACATGGCTACGGGCGAACAACGCCTCGTCAGTCCCGAGGAAATCGCCGCCGTCGTCCGCGCCTGACCCTCACCGACAGCAAAAACACATATAATATATAGCATGGAAAAAGACTTCAAGCGCACGCTCGTCACCGCCGCCCTGCCATATGCCAACGGCGGTGTACACATCGGGCATCTGGCCGGCGTTTACGTCCCGGCCGACATCTATGTGCGCTACCTCAGACTGAAACACCGGGACGTGCTCTTCGTCTGCGGCTCGGACGAGCACGGCGTCCCCATCACCCTGCTGGCCAAGAAGAAAGGCTGCTCGCCGCAAGACATCGTCGACCGCTATCACGCCCTCATCCGCGACAGTTTCAAGGAGTTCGGTATCTCGTTCGACGTCTTCGGACGCACCACCTCCGAGGTGCACCGCCAGACGGCGTCCGACTTCTTCCGTACACTCTATGACAAGGGCGAATTCGTCGAAAAGGAAAGCGAACAATACTATGACGAAGAGGCTCACACTTTCCTGGCCGACCGCTACATCACGGGCGAATGCCCGCATTGCCACGCCCAAGGTGCTTATGGCGACCAGTGCGAGAAATGCGGCACAGCCCTCTCCCCGCTCGAGCTTATCAACCCGCAGAGCGCCATCAGCGGCTCCAAGCCCGTCCTGCGCAAGACAAAGCACTGGTACCTGCCCCTCGACAAACACCAGCAGTGGCTCGAACCGTGGATCACGGAGCAACACAAAGAATGGCGGTCGAACGTGATGGGACAATGCAAGAGCTGGTTCGACATGGGGCTGCAACCGCGCGCCGTCAGCCGCGACCTCGACTGGGGCATCCCCGTGCCCGTCGAAGGCGCTGAGGGCAAGGTGCTTTACGTATGGTTTGACGCGCCTATCGGTTATATATCAAACACGAAAGAACTGCTGCCCGACACATGGGAGACGTGGTGGAAAGACTCCTCAACCCGCCTGATTCACTTTATCGGAAAGGACAACATCGTGTTCCACTGCATCGTCTTCCCGTCCATGCTCCGCGCCGAGGGCAGCTACATCCTGCCCGACAACGTCCCGGCCAACGAGTTTCTGAACTTGGAGGACAAGAAAATCTCGACATCGCGCAACAGGGCCGTCTGGCTCCACGAGTATCTTGAAGAATTGCCCGGCAAGCAGGACGTCCTGCGCTATGTGCTCACGGCCAACGCCCCCGAGACAAAGGACAACAACTTCACATGGCGCGACTTCCAAGCCCGCAACAACAATGAACTCGTTGCCGTCTACGGCAACTTCGTCAACCGCGCCCTCGTGCTGACACAGAAATACTACGACGGCGAGGTGCCCGCCGCCGGCGAGCTGACCGACTACGACCGCGACACCATCCGCGAATTCACCGACGTGAAGGCACAAGTGGAGCGCCTGCTCGAAAACTTCCGTTTCCGCGACGCACAAAAGGAAGCCATGAACCTCGCCCGCATCGGCAACAAGTACCTGGCCGACAGCGAGCCGTGGAAACTCATCAAGACGGACGCCGAACGTGTCAAGACGATACTCAACCTTTCGGTGCAACTCGTGGCCAACCTGGCCATCGCCTTCGAGCCCTTCCTGCCGTTCAGCAGCCAGCGCCTGCGCAGCATGCTCAACGTAGGCGAACTCGAATGGGACCGTCTCGGCGCCACCGACCTCATCGCCGCCGGGCACCACATCGGGAAGCCCGAGCTGCTCTTCGAAAAGATTGACGACGAAGTCATCGACTTCCAGATGAAAAAATTGGAGGAAGCCGAGCGGAAGAATGCCGAAGCCAATTATCACGCCAACCCCGTGAAAGCCGACATTGCCTTCGAGGATTTCGAGAAGCTCGACATCCGTGTCGGCACAGTGCTCGAATGCGAGCGCGTGCCCAAAGCCGACAAGCTCCTGCGCTTCGTCATCGCCGACGGACTGGAAAACCGCACCATCGTGAGCGGCATCGCCAAGCACTATAAGCCGGAGGATCTCGTCGGAAAGCAGATCTGCTTCATCGCCAACCTGCCTCCGCGCAAACTGCGCGGCATCGAAAGCCAAGGCATGATACTGAGCGCCGAAAACTTCGACGGCTCGCTCAGCGTCATCACGACGCTCAGCGAAGTCAAACCCGGCAGCGAGGTGAAATAAGCCGCCACACGCCGTCCGCCCGGGCGGCCGACATACAGCTACGGTGCATCCCGAGGGGGAACTCCCCTTTCAGGATGCACCGTAGCTTTGTTCATACCCAAGAAACGACCTCTCGGCAGGCCTCATCCGGCAAACAGCGTAACGAGAAAGAATACCGACGCATCGGCCACGAAGCCGTGATAGACGGCCAGCGGGGCATACTCGCGGCCTGCATAGCGCGTGCAGACAGGCAGGGCCGTGTCCATCGACGTCGCCCCAGCCACGGCAATGGGCGCCAGCCGCCCGAACCACCGCGCCCACAGCGGCGCCACCAGCAGGGCCAGCAGCTCGCGCACGATGTTGGTCATCAGGGCCAGCGTCCCCAACTCCGCCCCGCGATACTCTGTCAAGAGAATGCTCGACAACGAATAGTAGCCCATGCCCGACCCTGCGGCGCACCAGTCCGCCGTCGTCCAGCGTCCAAATGCCGACAAGACGAGGCTGCCCGCTGTCGTGCCCGCAATGGTGGCCAGCGGCAAGAGCGCCAGGCGCGGATTGAGCCTTACCGCCCGGCCCAAAGCCGAAGGGTCGCGCCCGAGGCCGAACGCCACGCAGAACATCAGCAGGCACAGCGCCGCCGTGCTCAAATGTCCCCCGACCAGCCAAAGGGGCAAGACGTCAAGCCGGCCACACAGCACACCGGCCACGAAGAAGGCCACAGCGATGAGACTACCCCTCATGGCCACCTCCTTTCCGCCGCTCGGCCCAACGCATCACGCCCCAGGCCGCCAGCGCACTGCCCACAGCAGTCGTCAGCGCCAAAGCCACGGCCCAGCCGCCCAGCCGCGGAAGGGCCGCCACGATGGCCTCGTCGGCGCCCACCTCAGCCCCCAGCAAAAAGAGCAACAGCCACACCAGCGGCCCCGTGAGCCCGTCGAGCGAAAGCCGCCCGCGCCGCAGCACCCATCCCGCCCCGAAGCCGAGGCACATCGTAGTCAAAATCAGCATCCACATAGCGGCTGCAAAGATACGAAAATCCACACTACACGCCGACAGGCGCCTACATCCCGCCCATAGCCAGCTTGGATTTTCAAACCTCCCTGCGGGAATTTACAGCATGCCTGACAGAATTATCTGTCAGGGCGACAGAAATTCCTGTCGCCTTGGCCGTTCCACCCATCCGCGCTCCTACAAAATGCAGCGAAGACGGAGGCTATCCTCCATAACGCCGTAGACGTCAAAAAGCCGCGCCACACAACCACAGTCCCGCGCCCGACGTCGCAAACGCCCGAAAATAAGCCACAAAGACAGTGCAAAACCGAAAAAATGCCTATATTTGCACGCTCATATGCACGAAAAACAAATTAAACATAAACATAAAAATAAGCAATGCAAAACAAAGGATTTGTAAAGGTAATCGCAGTCGCCTTGACGCTGGTCTGCCTTTTCTACCTGTCGTTCTCCGCAGTGACGCATCACTATGAGAAAAAGGCAGCTGAGATGGGACCGGCCGGACAGGCCTACCTCGATTCGATGAAGAACGAGCGCGTATGGCTCGGCGTCTACACCCTGAAACGCTGTCAGGAACTCCAAATCAGCCTTGGCCTTGACCTTCAAGGAGGAATGAACGTCATCCTCGAGGTGTCGGTACCCGACGTGATCAAGTCGCTGGCTGGCGAGAACGCGGCCGACCCGACGTTCCAGAAAGCTTTGGCCCAAGCGCAAAAGCAAGCCAACGAGAGTACGGGCGACGTCATCGAGCTTTTCGTCAAGAACTATCAGCAGCTTAGCGGTATGAATCACTTGGGCGGCGTCTTCACCGCCCGCCTCCGCAGTGAGGGCATCACGCCCAACAGCACCGACGCCGACGTGCAGCGCGTACTGACTGACGAGGTGAAAGCTGCCGTGGGCAACTCTTACGAAGTGCTCCGCACACGTATCGACCGTTTCGGCGTAGCCCAGCCCAACATCCAGACCCTTGAAGGCAAGGGCCAGCTCGGCCAGATTATGGTCGAGATGCCGGGTATCAAGGAACCGGAGCGCGTACGTAAGCTCCTGCAAGGTAGCGCGAACCTCGAATTCTGGGAAACGTATAACGCCGGCGAAATCAGCGCAGCGTTGGCCACCCTCGACAACCGCCTGGCACAAACCGACAAGGCCGCAAGCGACACTACTGCCACGGCCGTCGCTGCCACCGACACAGTGAAAGCCGCCGCCGACACCGCCAAGACCAGCGCCGAGCCGAGCCTGGCTGCCTTCAAGAAAGACGCGGACAAGAAAGCCGACGCCGCTGCCAACAAGGAGTTAGAGGCATTCAAGGCCCAGCACCCGCTCTTCGGCGTACTGCTGCAAGACGTGGTCAGCCCGCAGAACTGCGTCATCGGTATTGCCCAGGCCCGCGACACAGCTGCTGTCAACCGCATGTTGCAATCCGAACTGGCCCGAGACATCCTGCCGGCCGACTTGCGCACATACTGGGGCGTGAAAGCCTCCGACATGATCAAAGGCGATTACTACGAGCTCTATGCCCTCAAAGCCACTGACGGAAAAGCCGCCATGGCCGGCGACATGGTCGAAGGCGCCCGCGACGACTACGACGAATTCCACCGTCCCTGCGTCTCAATGACCATGAACACCGAAGGCGCCCGCGAATGGGCCGTCCTGACGCGCAACAACATCAAGCGCTGCGTCGCTATCGTGCTCGACGGTTACGTGTACAGCGCCCCGACCGTCCAGAACGAAATCTCAGGCGGCGTATCATCCATCACAGGTAACTTCACCACCGAAGACACCAAGGACTTGGCCAACGTGCTGCGAAGCGGTAAGATGCCAGCCCCGGCAAAGATCGTGCAAGAAGAGATGGTCGGCCCCTCGCTCGGTGCTGCCTCCATCCAAGCCGGTTTCACGGCATGCGTCGTCGCTTTCGTCGCCTTGATGGTATTCATGTGCGTTTACTACGGCTTCATCCCAGGCATGGTCGCCAACGGCGCACTCATCCTCAACTTCTTCTTTACCTTCGGCGTGCTGACCTCGTTCCAGGCCGCTCTGACCATGTCAGGCATCGCCGGTATGGTTTTGTCGCTCGGTATGGCAGTCGACGCCAATGTGCTCATCTATGAACGCACCAAGGAGGAGTTGCGCGCCGGAAAGAACATCAAGCAAGCCTTGGCCGACGGTTACGGCAACGCGTTCTCGGCGATTTTCGACTCCAACCTTACGTCCATCATCACGGCCGTTATCCTATTCTACTTCGGTACAGGTCCCATCCGAGGCTTTGCTACGACTCTGATCATCGGTATCTGCGCCTCGTTCTTCACCGCCGTATGGATGACGCGCATCGTCTACGAGCACTTCATGAACAAAGACAAGTGGCTGAACTTGAAGTTCAACACGAAACTCTCTCGTGGCTTCCTCGAAAACACGAATGTGCAGTTCATGACGTTCTACCGCCGTTCGTTCACCATCTTCGCTGTCTTCCTCGCCGTCTGCCTTGTCTCGCTCGGCGTGCGCGGCCTGTCGAAAGGCATCGACTTCACTGGCGGCCGCAACTTCGTCGTACAATTCGAGCAGCAAGTGACGCCCGAAGAAGTCAGCAGCGCCATCGCCGACAAGGTGCACGCCGTTGACCCTGAGGCCAACGTATCGGCTCTCGCCCTCGGCACGGACGGACGCACCGTCCGCCTGACCACGAACTACCGCATCGAGGACAACGCCGACGGTATCGACGAGCAGGTAGAGCACTTCATCTACGAAGGCCTGAAAGAGCACAATCTGATCAAGGCGGACTATGCCACGTTCATCGACCGCGACAACCACAAGGGCGGTTCGATTATCTCGTCGCAGAAGGTCGGCCCCTCGGTCGCTGAGGACATGACACGCGGCGCCATCGTCAGCGTCATCCTCTCGCTCGTAGCCATATTCCTCTACATCCTCATCCGATTCCGCAATGTGGCGTTCTCTGTGGGTTGCGTCATCTCGCTGACAGTCGACACGCTCATCATCATCGGTATCTACTCACTCTGCTGGGGATGGATGCCGTTCTCCCTCGAAGTCGACCAGACGTTCATCGGCGCCGTCCTGACGGCCATCGGTTACTCCATCAACGACAAAGTCGTCGTCTTCGACCGTATCCGCGAATACCTCGGACTCTATCCCAACCGCGAACGTCGCCGCTTGTTCAACGACTCGCTGAACCACACGCTCTCGCGTACCATCATGACATCGGGCACCACACTGCTCGTGCTGCTCTGCATCCTCTTCCTCGGAGGCGACAGTGTACGCTCGTTCTCGTTCGCTATGATCCTCGGTGTAATCTTCGGAACACTTTCGTCCATATTCCTGGCCGCACCGATTGCCTACCTGACACTCAGCAAACGCGAACGCAAAGAAGGAAAGGCCGTAGCCACGGCTTAACCGAACGCCGCGATTCGCAAACATACGCAGGGGCGCCCCGTTATGAGGGCGCCCCTGCGGCGTATTAAGAGTACCGGAAGAAAGACTGCCGGCTGGTTAGAAAAAGCCGTCGCAGCGACAGGAAATCCAGTCAGCCATCCAGAATCTTCCGTCAGCCATCCCGCCAAGATGGTCAGCCGGCCTGTTTTTCCAATCGGAAAGTATAGAAAAACTACACCGACGACGGGAGGGACTACCGGCAACGACTGACAGAAGAAATACGGATACAAGAAAACAGAGAAGGTCGTACGGATAACGGTGACGGCCCGTACGTCAATCGTCTCCGACAAGGCGGTCGACCGCCTTGACCGCCCGTTCAGGCTCAAAGCCACGCGAAACTGCGAAACGCAGCAGCTTCATCCGCCGCTCATAGTCATTGACAGCCCGGACGGTACGCAGTTTCGAAGCCAGCAGGGCGTCGAGGCCGGCACCATAGGCGTCATCGTCCACCGCGGCCAGGGCTTCGCAGACTGCCTCGTCGCCGATACCCTTCAAACGCAGTGCCTGACGCACCTTATGGCGGCCCCAATGGTTATACGTCACCTTGTCGTGCACGAAAGCGGCGGCATAGCGGTGCTCGTCGATGTAACGCTCCCGTTCAAGGCGGTCGAGGAGGGCATCAGCGGCGTCCGGCGCAAGACCACGTGCCAGCAGCTTCGGCCGCAAGTCGGCCCGGCAGAGCTCGGCACGGGCACAGCGCCCCGTGGCATAGCGATATGCAGCTTCAGGAGTAAAGTCGTTCATTGTTTCAAACTGGGGTTTGAAGGCAGGACAGCACGAAGCATGCGCGTCCGCCCGAACTGGTCGCGGCGCAGTTCGACAGGATCGTAGCCTGCCCTGCGGAACACCCCGGCGGTTTCTTCGCCGAGCGCTTCATTCAGCTCCACGTAGATGCGGCCCAGCGGACGCAGGCACTGCCGGCCCAAACGGGCCAGCGCATGGTAGAAACGAAGCGCATCATCGTCGGGCACGAAAAGGGCCAACGCCGGCTCACGCCCGACGACATGGGCTTCCATTGCCGTCCGCTCTGACTCACGCACGTAGGGGGGGTTGCTCGCCACGACGTCAAAACCTTCTGCCACACACGGCGGGCTGAGCAAATCAGCCCGAACGAATTTCACTGCGGCGTCCAGCCGGGCAGCATTGCGCCGCGCCACAGCGAGAGCCTCAGGCGAAACATCCCACGCCTCAACTTCGGTACCGGGCAAGTCGAGGGCAAGGGTGATGGCAATGCAACCGCTCCCCGTGCCACCGTCAAGCAGGCGGCTGCCCGGCGCGAGTCCGTCTGCCTCCACCCAAGCCACGAGTTCTTCGGTCTCGGGCCGGGGAATGAGCACCGCCGGCTCCACCTCGAACGTCCGCCCGGCAAAGCGCGCCGTGCCCAAAACATACTGCACGGGCTCGCCGGCTTCAAGGCGCTCCAAGATCCGTGCGAGGTGTTGCCGCTCGTCTGCCGAAAATTGCCTAACTTTGCCTGCATACACATCGACAGGCCGAAGGCCGAACGCGTCGTCGAGCACCACGCGCACAATGGCGCGAGCCTCACGCTCATCGTAAAGCGGGACAAGCCGCCGCCAGAGCGTGGAAAGCGTATGAGCATCTGTGTCCATGCGTGCAAAGGTAGCGAAAGGCGTGAGCCGGAGCAAGAGAAAGCCAGCTTTCTTCTTGGGCTGGTCAGGACGCACGCACTTCCACCCATCCGCCGTAATCAAAATCCGACCGCAATGAAACACATCCGAACTGCCCTTCTCTATCTTCTCAGCCTGCTCGCACTGATGGCTTGCGGCATAATCGTGATGAAACTCTTGGACGCCGCCTTCACACTCGACCTCGACGGCCGCGCCGGAAGCCTCGGCGCCCGCTGCGGTCTCGTGGCGTGGCTGCTGATGACAGTCATCTCCATAAGACGCAGACATCGCAAATAAGCCGGCCGGCGACGTGCATTTATTATATTACCCCAAAAATGACAGCCATGAACGACAAGAACTCGGACGAGAGATGGATGCGGCGCTGCCTCGACCTTGCGCGCTGCGGACGCTACGGCGCGCCGCCCAATCCCATGGTCGGTGCGGTCATCGTCTGCGACGGGCGCATCATCGGCGAAGGTTATCACCGCCGTTGCGGCGAGGCGCACGCCGAAGTCAATGCCGTCAACTCCGTGCGACCGTCCGACCGGCCGCTGCTCCGCCACAGCACGATCTATGTCAGCCTCGAACCCTGTGCCCACTTCGGCCGGACGCCGCCCTGCGCCGAACTCATCGCCCGCCTCGGCATCCCGCACGTCGTCGTGGGATGCGTCGACCCCTTCGCCCGCGTCCAAGGGCGCGGCATCGCCATGCTGCGCGAGGCGGGCTGCGACGTGACCGTCGGCGTGCTCGACGCGGAATGCCGCGAGCTGAACCGCCGCTTCTTCGTCTTCCACACACACCACCGTCCCTACATCACGCTGAAATGGGCGCAGAGCTCCGACGGATTCATCGACCGCCAGCGCAGCGGCGGGATGCCCGCGCGCCTTTCGTCGCCCCGCTCGCTGATGGAGGTCCACCGCCTGCGGGCTCAACATGGCGCCATCCTCGTTGGCCATTCTACGCTGCGCCTCGACCATCCCCGACTCGACGTGCGTTGCTGGCCGGGCGCCTCGCCGCGCCGGCTGGTGCTGGGCCATGTCAGCCCCGACGAGCTCCCCGGAGGCTTCGAAGCATTCGCCGACCGCAGCGAGCTGCTCGACACGCTCTACCGCGACGGCGTGCAGTCGCTCCTTGTCGAAGGCGGCGCGCAGACGCTGGCTTCCTTCCTGGCCGATGGCGTGTGGGACGAAGCCCGCGTCGAAGTGACCGGCACGGCATTGGGCGACGGCGTGGCTGCCCCCGTCGTTCCGTGCGGCCATCCCGTCCACACGGAACGTCATTTCGGCTCGCTCATCCTGCACTACCGCAATAAAGCGGCGGCGGACTTGGACGAATGAGCGCTTTTTCTTACTTTTGTTCCCCTACGACAGAAAGAACGAACGATGAAAGAATTTGTACTCTCAGAAGCGCAGACCGAAACCGCCGTACTGGTAGCCCTCATCACTCGTACACAAGACGAGCGCAAGACGAACGAATACCTCGACGAGTTGGCTTTCCTGGCTGAGACAGCCGGCGCCCGCACCGTCAAGCGCTTCACCCAGCGACTCGACCAGCCCCTTGCAGCCACCTATGTAGGCAAAGGGAAACTCGACGAAATACGCCAGTACATCGAAGAGGAGGAAGAAGCCGACCGCGAAGTCGGCATGGTCATCTTCGACGACGAGCTGAGCGCCAAACAGCTGCGCAACATCGAACGGGAACTGAAAGTAAAAATCCTCGACCGCACCTCGCTCATCCTCGACATATTCGCCATGCGCGCGCAGACGGCGAATGCCAAAACGCAAGTAGAACTGGCACAATACAAATATATGCTGCCGCGGCTGCAACGGCTTTGGACACACCTCGAACGCCAGGGCGGCGGTTCGGGTTCGGGAGGCGGAAAGGGCTCCGTCGGACTGCGCGGACCGGGCGAAACGCAGCTCGAGATGGACCGCCGTATCATCCTGAACCGAATGGCGCTGCTCAAACAGCGCTTGGCTGACATCGACCGCCAAAAAGCGACGCAACGCAAGAACCGCGGACGCCTCATCCGTGTAGCACTCGTAGGATACACGAACGTCGGGAAATCGACGCTCATCAACCTGCTGGCCAAGAGCGACGTATTTGCCGAGAACAAGCTCTTTGCGACGCTCGACACCACCGTGCGGAAAGTAATCATCGGCAACCTGCCCTTCCTGCTCAGCGATACGGTCGGATTTATCCGCAAAATCCCGACCGATCTTGTCGACTCGTTCAAAAGCACGCTCGACGAAGTGCGCGAGGCTGACCTGCTGCTGCACGTCGTAGACCTTTCTCACCCTGATTTCGAAGAACAGATAGACGTGGTCAACCGTACGCTGGCCGACCTTGGCTGTGCGGAAAAGCCGGTCATCATAGTGTTCAACAAGATAGACGCTTACACGTGGACGGAGAAAGCGGCGGACGACCTCACGCCTGCCACGAAAGAGAACATTTCCTTGGAAGAACTTCAACGTACATGGATGGCGAAGATGGGCGAAGGCTGTATCTTTATCTCTGCCCGCCAGCGCGAAAACATCGAAGCGCTGAAAGACCTGCTCTATCGCCGCGTGCGTGAACTCCACGTACAGAAGTACCCCTACAACGACTTCCTTTTCGACACCTACGAGGAGGCCTGACCCGCCCCTCGCCCCGACCGAGACGCCGGACGCCGCGACTGGATTTCTCCTCGCGGCGTCCGGCGTTTTCTGTCGGCCGACCTGTAAATCCTGGCAGCCGTCCCGCAAACCCTGTCAGCCGACTTGCAGTTCACGATCCGGCGGTCGGATCCAAGACCAGCGCAACCGGGGGTCAGCTAATCTCGATGCGGCTCCGCCCACCTGTGGGCAGTTTGACGATGTGTATCTGCGGACTGATCTGCGAGCGGATCTGCTCGGTGTGGCTTATCACTCCGACTTTCCGTCCCTGCGTGCTTTCAAGGTGTGACAGGGCATCCATTACCAGTTCGAGCGACGCTTGGTCGAGGTTGCCGAACCCTTCGTCGATGAAAAGGCTCCCGATTTGCAGACTGCCTGCCGAAAGCGACGCCAAACCGAGGGCGAGCGCCAGGCTGACGATGAACGTCTCACCACCAGAGAGGGAATAAACGTAGCGACGGCGGTCGAACATGTCGCGGTCTATGATTTCGAGGTCAAGCGTACCGGGGATGGTCTGCAAACGGTAGCGCGGAGAGAAGAGGCGCAACTGGCGGTTGGCATGCTCGACGAGGAAACGGAACGTATAGCTTTGGGCCAGCTCCCGGAAGCGCTTTCCGTCAGCACTGCCAAACATGGCATTCAGCCGGGTCCAGTTCTCGCTCGCAGCGACCGCCTCGTCGAGTTCTTTCTGCAAGCCCTCGACTTGCTCCCGACGCTCTTCGTGAATTTGAAGCTTACGGTCGAACATGGCCAACTGCTGACGCTGTTCCTCCACACTGCGCCGGGCGGCCGGGAGTGCGGCGGCCACGGCCTCAGGCGCTTCGTCGCCCTGCCCCGAAGGATGTCCGGGCTCGCCCATCAGCCGCGTGACAGCCGTGCGGGCCTGCTCCAAGCGATCAGAGGCCAGAATGCGGGCCTCGCGGATACGGTTGAGTTCAGCGCGCAAGTCATACCAATGGCGCTCGTCGGCAAAGATGCGTTCCAACTCGGCACGCTGCAAAGGCGAACCCTCTCCGCGGCCGTTGAAACGCAGGATCGCGCTGTCAAGCCGGCTGTTATGCTGTTGCCACTCGGCTTTCACTGCGGCATCGCTCTCGGCGAGGTTCTTGCACCGGCCGGTCAGATTGTCGAGCACGGCACGGGCCGCGTCGCAGTCGCGGCGCAGCTGTTGCTCGCGAGCCACGGCGGTATCCACATCGCGCTGCAAGACCTCAGCCTCGGCACGGGGCGAACTCTCGCCGAAAAGACGCTTCAGCCCGGCCGTCAGGGCTTCGCGGCGTTCGGCCGTGCGGGCCTGTTCTGCCTCGGCCTCACGCAGGGCGTTCTCTGCGAGCGTCACGTCGCGCCCTATCGCCGCAAGCTGCTCGCTCAACACGGCGGATTCGCGATCGCCCTGCTCGATGGCCACAGTCAACTCACACCATTTCTTATAATACCCCTCAATAATCACATGGAAGTGATCAGGATCATGACTCCAAGTGGCATACCACGCGGAAAGGGTCATGGACTTGTCCAGTTCATTATAAAGTTGCCCGCTCGCATTGTCAGCCTCGGCAATGCGTTGTTGCGTCTGCGCGATAGTCTGGTCGAGCGCTGCCAGTTCCCTGCGCTGCCGCTCGAAACGCTCGCGCATCGTGACGGCCTCTTCGCTGAGCCGGCGCAAATCGGCGTTGAGCTGATTGATGGCTTGCTGGTTGGCGTTGAACGCCGTCCACGCCCGCTGCACCTCGGCGAGCGAACGTTGCGTGTTGTCCAACAACTGCCCCAGCATCAGCCGACGGGCTTCACGGTTAACCGAAGCAGAACAGTCGGCAAACGTCCGGTCGAGCGCAGCATACGTGCCCCATTCGGACACGTCGGCATCCTGCTGCTCGCGCCGGCGTGACAAGTAGTCACGTCCGGCACTGAGCGCTACTTCACGGCGCGTCTGCTCGCTTTTCAAGGCTTCGAGTTTCTCCACCTTCGCCGTCAGTTCGCCGTCGACCTCCGTAAAGTCCTGCTCCAACTTTGAGAGGATGTGCCCCAGTTTCTGTTCAGTTTCCGTGTGATAGGGATGATGCGTCGCACCGCAGAGCGGGCACGGCGTACCTTCGCGGAGGTTATGGCGGAGTCCCTCGATGTCTTTACTGCGGCTCAGGGTGCAGGCTTCAAGCAGGCGGGCGTGCTCGCGCCGTAGGGGAACGAGGGCCTCTTCCTGCATGGACACGGTTTGCTGGACCTGCTTTAGCTCGCGCTCGGCGCGCTCCACGTCGGCTTGCAGGCGCTCCACGTCCGCATAACCGGTAGTGATGCGGTTCCACAACGCCCGGGCTGATTCGAGCCGGGCCGCATCGCGTTGCAGGGTGGCAAGGCGCGTTTGAAGTTCCAGGCCGTCGCGTCCTTGGTTGGCCCTTCCCGCCATGTCGAGCGCCTCACGCTTCGAACGGATCTGCTGTTCCACCTGTTCGCAGGCATCGCGCTCGGTGTCGACCGTAGCAGCCAGTTCCGCGCGCTGACGGCGGCTGCCCTCCAGCAGTTCGCCCAGACGGCGCGTCTCGGCATGCGCGCGGTTCAGCTGGTTGAGTTTGTCACACACGAGGTCATAACGCTCGAGCATCCGGCGATGCACGACGAGCGATTGCAGGTCGGCGCGGTTTTTGGCCAGGCGCTGCATGAGCGAGTCGTACTCGGCGCCTTTATTCTTATAGCCGTCGCGCGTGTTGTTGAGGAGGTTGCGCCGCTGGTCGCAGCGGACCGCAAGATGGCGAAGCTGCTCGTTCACATCATCGAGCTGACCTTGAAGGCGGTAGCCCTCATCGAGTTCCGGCCGACGGACGGCAAGGCGGCTCTCGGCCGTAGCGACGGCCTCGTGAGCGCGCTGTTGCTCTTCGGCAGCCTGGCGGACCACCTCCTTCTGGCGTCCGATCTGCGCGTCGAGCTCGGCGGCAGCCGCCTTGTTGCGTTCAATTTGCGCGGCACAGGTCAGGACATGCTGGTAAAGCTCGTGCATGGGCTGCACGCGGTCATAGCGTTCGAGGGCAGCCTCATCATCGCGCCGGGCCACGTAGGCTTTGTGAGCGGCAGTGTACTGCGCTTCACATCTGGCCTGATCGGCCAGCGCGCCGTCGTAGGCGGCAAACCATCGGCCGTAAGCCGTCAACCGCTCGACGTCCGAGAGCGCATTGTCAAGGCTGGCCTGCGCCAGCCGGCGGCCTTCGACGGTCTGGGCGTAGTCGGCCTCGTCGAGCAAACCGCTTCCGGCCACAGTGCGAAGACGTTCGCGCAAGCTGTCGCAGACAGAGGCTGCGGCACGGGTCCGGTCGTAAATCCGGCGGGAGATTTCGCCATAAATCTCCGTGCCTGTCAGTTTTTCGAGCAAGCCTGACTTTTCGCTGCGACGGGCTTTCAGAAAGTTCGAGAAGCTGTTTTGGGCCAACAGGGCTGTGCGCGTGAACTGTTCGTAGGTGAGGCCGGTGATTTCCTCTATCTGGCGGTTGATTTCGGTCTTTGTCCCGCCGAACTCCTCGGGCTGCGGGGACAGCCGGCGGAGCTGGCGCTGGGCGGGCTCGACGTTCCCGTTGCGGTTGACGCGCAAGCGCCATTCTGCCTCGTAGCGCCGGCCGTCGCGGGCGGTGAAGACCACGCGGCTGTACGCCTCGCTGCATCCGCGCCGCAGCAGGTTGCGCACATCGTCTGTCTGTATGGCGCGCACCTTTCCCTGCACCAGGCGCTCCTTGGCGTCGGTTTCGAGCCGCTCCACGCCGTCAAAGCGCGGCGCGCGGTCGTAGAGCGCCAGACAGATGGCATCAAGCAGGGTCGACTTGCCGGCACCTGTGTCGCCGGTAATTGCGAACAGACCTGCCGAACGCAGCGGCTCAACGGTGAAATCAATGATTTGCTCGCCTTCGAGCGACGTCAGGTTGCAGAGTATGATTTTCTCTATCTTCATCGGTAGTTTTGCTGACAATTAAAGACTCATTCGCTTTCGTGGCAGTCTGCTTCGGCCACACGGAAGAGCTTTTCGAGTTCCGAAGGCATCGGGTTGTGGTAACGCTCGGCAAAGAGCAGACGGGCCATGTCCAAGGGCTGCATGGCTGCCAGCTCGTCGGTCGTGCGGATGGCCGGGGCGTCGGGTTCGGACACCGTAGGCACAGAGCGCACCACACGGCAGAAATGGACGGCCCGGTCGGACAGGGCGTCGAGCAGCCGGGTGACGAGCATGGGGTCGGGCTGCGTCTCGACAATCCGCATTTCGAGATAAGGCCACGTAGCGCCGTCATCATCCGGACCTATTCGGGGCAGACGACTGACAGCACGGAACATTTCGTCCGCCGTGGCCGCCCCCTGCCGGGGCAAGGAGAGAAGCGGACGGAGGGGCGGCAGCTCGACCGGTGTGGCGACGGCGTGACCGGCCTCGTCGATTTCGACACGCACCACGCCGTGACGATAGCCACGCTCGGAGAATGACATGGGGAGGGCGCTACCAGCATAACGCACGTCGGAACGCCCGGCCACGGCCTGCCCCTTATGGATATGTCCCAAAGCCACATAGGAAAAGCCCCGGGGCAGACGCTCCACATCGACGCACTCCTGTCCGCCCACAACAAGGCGCTCGCTGTGTTCGTCGGCACAGACGTCGGCTCCGGCGGCATAGAAGTGCGCCACCGTCACGAGCGGCACGCCCGCGTTGCGGTGGGCGGAAGCAGCCTGACGGAGTCCGCGGAAGAAATGGGCCACACCCTCGGACGGAGTCAGGCCGGCCGGGTAGTCGCAGGCACGCAGGAAAGGAACGGCCAGACAGAGGGCGGCCACGCGGTCGTCGCCCCGGCGGCGCAGGGGGATGAGGTGGCGGCCGTAATCGACCTCGCCTTCGGGCGTGCGGCGCACAGTGCCGCGCACGAAGACGCGGTGCGTGCTCAGCATCGTAGCAGGCGCTTCGAGCCGGGCGGCCGAGTCATGGTTGCCCGCAGTGACTACGATTTGCAGACCGTCGACCTCGGCCG
>HF989187.1 GCA_000431275.1 Prevotella sp. CAG:755
CTGCCGATACCAGAGGACGTCCGTGCCGTGCAGGTTGTCATGACGGTCGCCGGACAGGCTGCCGGCCGGAAGTGGACAGGCCGAGGCGGAAACCGTGCCCAGCAAGAGGGCTGCCGCCCAAAACATTTTCGACAGTGTTTTCATTATATATTATATTAAATGTGTATCTGCACGCGCGGATCCCGTTCATCCGGCCTTCGCCTGCCGTCCGCGCGTCAGGATGATGATGACGATGGCCGGTATGATGAGGGCCAAGCCTCCGGCTACCGAGAGGGTGAACGGCTCACCCAGCAGGAGGCAACCGACAACGACGGCCGTCAACGGTTCGAGGGCGCCGAGAATTGAAGTGATGGTCGACCCGATACGCTTGACCGAGGCCACAACCATCAAGTTCGTCACCACGGTGCAGACGACTGCCAGCGCCAGGACATAACCCGCGGCCCGCAGGTCGGGGATAGGTTGCAGGGCGTCCTGCCGGAGCGCATCGGCCAGGAAGATCATCGAACCGGCCGCCATGACATAGAACACCACTTTGAGCCCCTCCATTTTCTGCGCCCGCGAACGGTTGACACGGATGAGGTAGAGGGCGTAGCAGACGGCCGAGATGACGGCGATGACCACCCCTTTCACGCTGAGCATCGCCCCGTCCTGCCACGAGAGCACGGCGACACCACCCACGGCCATGGCGACAGCCAGAAAGGTCGTAGCACGGCGCGCCTCGTGATAGAAGACTATCATGATGAGCGTTGTGATGACCGGATAGAGGAAATGGAGCGTCGTGGCCACACCCGTGGGCATGTAAGTGTAACTGTCGAGCAGGAAAAGCGCCGAACCGTCCGAAATGAAGGCCAGATAGAGGAGAGTGACCATCTCGCCACGTGTCACGCGGAAACTGACGCCACGCACCTTCATCACGCAGGCCAGCACGACAGCAGCAGTAAAGAAACGGTAGAACAGGATGCTCGGATTGCCCACTCCGGCTGCCTTCAAAGGCAGGGTAAAGAAGGGGATGAAACCATAGAAGAGGGCGGCGCCAAGCCCGCAGAGCCAGCCTTTCGCCCCAGCCAGTCCTGTCATTTTAGGTAGTGATGCCATAGCTCTTTTGTTATTGGCGGCAAAAGTAAGCAAAAATTCCCGAACGTGCTCCACGCAACCTCGTCATACCCACAGACCGCGACACAGGACCAATGCGGGTGAGGCCCGCTGACGGAACGGCGAAACGGACACCGCCGCACCGGGGCGATGGCTGCACTGCCCTGCCCTCCGGCCCACAGCATCCTCCCCACGACGCGGCAGACCTCGCACACATCGGCCCCCAAGACGTAGGCTTTCCTATCGCAGCGACAGAAAATCTTGTCAGTGCGGCAGGATTTTCTGTCGCTGCAACCGTGTTTCACCTCACGCCACAACATGTTCCTCGCACTCCACACACATTATATAACATAAGACACAAAAGAACACCTCGCTGTGACCGTCATTTCCTTAATAAAGCTAAACTCGACAAAATTAGTGACTGGAAGATTTGACAGTGATTTAGTTTAATCTTATATTTGCATCAGAATTACAATCAATACAATTATTAATCCTAACACACTCTCTGACATGCAGACCATCATCAACAGCCAACTCCCCGAGTTCAACCTGCCCGCCTTCGTCGACGGCGAGTTCAAGAATTTCAGCAACGCCGACATCCAAGGCAAATGGGCCATCTTCGTGTTCTACCCTGCGGACTTCACGTTCGTATGCCCGACAGAACTGGAAGACGTGGCCGAAAAATACGGACAATTCCAGAAAATGGGCGTGGAGGTCTTCTCCGTCAGCACGGACACCCACTTCACGCACAAGGCCTGGCACGATGCCTCGGACACCATCAAGAAAATCAAGTATCCCATGCTGGCTGACCACACCGGCGCCTTTGCCCGCGCACTCGGTGTGCTCAACGAAGAGGAATGGCAGGCCTATCGCGGCACCTTCGTCGTCAATCCCGAGGGCCAGATAAAGCTGGCCGAAATTCAGGACAACGCCATCGGCCGCAACGCCGACGAACTGCTGCGCAAGGTCGAGGCGGCCCAATTCGTCGCCACGCACGACGGCGAGGTCTGCCCTGCGAAATGGAAACAAGGCGCGGCCACACTGAAACCCAGCATCGACCTCGTCGGAAAGATTTAAGCGAACGCGACAGACGGCGGCACGCCTCACGCGCACCGCTATGGCATCCCGCCACAGCCCCACACCTCCATGTCACACCCTCCGGCCCTCCCCTGAGCCAGCCTCGCGGGAGGGCCGGGCAATCTCAAACCCCATGCTCATAGACACTGCACTCTCCGAACAACTCCGTGGCATCCTCGCCCCGCTCGAACGGCACCACACCCTGCGCGCCTCGGCGGCGCCCGGCCACCCCCTACGCGACGAGCTCTTCGACCTGGTGCGTGCCGTGGCTGCCACGTCGGACCACATCGACGCCGAAACGCTCGACGGCGACGGCCTGACACTCGACCTGCTCTGCGACGGCCACCCGACAGGCATCCGCTTCCGCGCCGTGCCGGGCGGCCACGAATTCAGTTCGCTGCTGCTGGCCCTGCTCAATGCCGACGGGAAAGGGAAGAACCTGCCCGACGCCGCCACAGCCGCCCGCATCCGCGCCCTCCACGGCCCCATCCATCTGGTCACCTACGTCTCGCTCTCCTGCACGAACTGCCCTGACGTGGTGCAGGCGCTCAACCTCATCGCCCTCTACCATCCCGGCGTCACGCACGACATAGCCGACGGCGCCCTCTGGCCCGAAGAGACAGAGCATCTCGGCATACAGGCCGTACCGACCGTCACGACAGACGGACAGGCGCTCCACATCGGGCGGGGAGCGCTGGGCGACCTGCTCGGAAAGCTCGAAAGCGCTTTCGGAGCCGAGACCGTGACAACAGCCGGGCCGAGGCACTTCGACCTCATCGTGGCCGGAGGCGGGCCCGCCGCTGCCGCAGCCGCCATCTATACGGCGCGCAAGGGGCTCGACGTGGCACTCGTGACAAACCGGGTGGGCGGACAGGTGAACGAAACGACGGGCATCGAAAACCTCGTCAGCGTGGCGCGGACCACCGGACCACAACTGGCGGCCGACCTGCGGAAACACGTGGAAGACTACGGTGTGCACGTTTACGACAACCGGACGATCGACCGTCTCGACGACAGCGGCGAGACGAAGGCCTTCGTGACCACATCGGGCGAGCGTTTCGAGGCTCCGCAGGCCGTGATTGCCACGGGCGCAGCATGGCGCAGGCTCGGTGTGCCGGGCGAGACGGAATACACGGGCCGTGGCGTGGCTTTCTGCCCGCACTGCGACGGCCCGTTCTACCGCGGCAGGGACGTGGCCGTCGTCGGGGGCGGGAACTCGGGTGTCGAGGCCGCCATCGACCTGGCCGGCATCTGCCGCACAGTGACGCTCATCGAATTCATGGACAGCCTGAAAGCCGACGCCGTACTGCGCGAGAAACTGGCCGCGCTGCCCAACACGTCGGTCCGCCTGCACACCGAAACGCTCGAAGCCCTCGGCGACGGAAAACGCCTGACCGGCCTACGGCTACGCGACCGGCTCTCAGGCGACGAGTCGACGCTGGCGGTGGACGGGGTGTTCGTCCAGATAGGCCTGACGCCGAACAGCGCCCCCTTTGCCGGCACGGTCGAGACGAACCGCGCCCGCGAAATCGTGACGGACAGGAACGGACGCACCTCGCGACCGGGCATCTACGCCGCAGGCGACGTGACCGACGTGACATACAAGCAAATCGTCATTGCCATGGGCGAAGGGGCGAAAGCCGCCCTCGCCGCTTTCGACGACAGGATGAAGGGCCGCTGACCCGCACGCCCGGCCTTGCAGAATAGTCGCCCTGACAGTTTTTTCCGTCGCCCTGACCGGAAATCCTGCCGGGGCGACTGTTTTTCCGGTCGGTACTGACCGTTTTCAGACCCGGGCGGTCGCTTTTCCGTTTGCCCGCTCCCGGCATCCCACTCGGAAATGCTAACTTTGCAGGCAGACATACATATAGCATATACACCTATGAACGAAAGCACACTCCATACGCCGGGCGACAGCACCACGCCCGCAGATGACAGCATCAACGCCCTGCTTGCCCAGCTGACCGACCCGACGGCCCTCGTGGCCTGCGCCCGCGCACGGGGAGCGGCGGGCGACGCGGCGGGAGCCGTAGCCCTCTGCCGCAAGGCACTCACCCTGAGCCCCGGCGACGCCGGCGCCCTTGTCACTCTCGGCGAAGCCTGCGAAGCCGGGCACCGATGGGCCGAGGCCCTGGCGGCCTACGACGAGGCCATCGCCGCCCACCCCGACTGCGCGGAGGCCTACAAACGGCGGGGCGGCGTCAAGTTCCGCCTGAACGACCGGCTCGGCGCCTTCGACGACCTGAAACACGCACTCACACTGCGCCCCGACTGGGCCGACGCCCTGAGCGGCGAGCTTTCGAACCGGAACAGACAGGCGGCAGCAAGGCCGGAAGATGTGACAGGGCAATGACTTTTTTCAAAAATCTGTCAAAAAAACAACGCCCTGCGCTTGTTTTATTAAAATATAGTCGTACATTTGCCGCGTGTAACGATAAAGAAATCGAAAAATGAACCCGTTTGCAGCGTTTTACTTCTACTTTTATTACTTTGCTGGAAAGTGAAGCGGGACGCTGCGTGTGAAAATCAGGACAAAGAACAAGAAAATCCAATCCGCATAATCCCGCTTCCCACCGAAGCGGGATTTTTCGTTGACACAGACACACATGAAACGAATAGCAATACAAGGCATCAAGGGGTCGTTCCACGACATTGCGGCTCACCAATACTTCGACGGCGAGGAGCTCGAACTCATCTGCTGCGACACGTTCGAGCAGGTGTTCGGCGCCATGCGCCGCGACAGCGCCGTGCTGGGCCTGATGGCCATTGAGAACACCATCGCGGGCAGCCTGCTGCACAACTACGAACTGCTGCGCGCCAGCGGCGTCACGGTCGTGGGCGAACACAAACTGCACATCGAACACAGCGTCATGTGCCTGCCCGACGACGACTGGGACACCCTGACGGAAGTGAACTCACATCCCGTGGCGCTGGCGCAGTGCCGCATGTTCCTGGCCGCCCATCCCCACCTGCGCGCCGTCGAGTCCGACGACACGGCCGGCGCCGCCGAAACCATCAGCCGCCTCGGCCTAAAAGGGCACGCCGCCATCTGCCACAAGGACGCCGCCCCGCTCTACGGCATGAAAGTGCTCGAAACCTCAATCGAGGACAACAAGCACAACTTCACCCGCTTCCTCGTGCTCAGCGACCCTTGGACGGCCGACAACCTGCGCGACGTGCACCTCACGAACAAGGCCTCGCTCGTCTTCGCCGTGGCGCACACCGAGGGCTGCCTCTCGCAGGTGCTCTCGATCTTCTCTTTCTACCGCATCAACCTGACCAAGATCCAGTCGCTGCCCATCATCGGACGCGAGTGGGAATACTTGTTCTACGTGGACGTCACCTACGACGACTACATCCGTTACAGGCAAAGCATCGACGCCGTGCGGCCACTGACCAGACAACTGCAAATACTTGGAGAATATGACGCCAGAGACTAAGACCATACAGCCCGCTGAGCGGCTCAGCCACGTCAGCGAATACTATTTCAGCCGCAAAGGCAAGGAGGTGGCCCGCATGAACGCCGAGGGCCGCGACATCATCAGCCTGGCCATCGGCAGCCCCGACATGCCGCCCTCGGAGGCCACCATCGAGGCCCTCTGCCGCGAGGCACGCCGCCCCGACGCCCACGGATACCAGCCCACAACGGGCATCCCGCAGCTGCGCGAGGCCATGGCCGGCTTCTACCACCGCCGCTACGGCGTCGAACTCGACCCGAAGACGGAGATCCAACCCCTCATCGGTTCGAAAGAAGGCATCCTACACGTGACGCTGGCTTTCGTCAACCCGGGCGACAAAGTGCTCGTGCCCGACCCGGGCTACCCGACCTACACCTCGCTCTCGCGGCTGCTCGGCGCCGACGTGGTACACTACGACCTGCGCCCCGAAAACGGCTGGCAGCCCGACTTCGACGCCCTCGAAAGCATGGACCTCAGCGGCGTGAAGCTCATGTGGACCAACTATCCACACATGCCCACCGGCGCAGCCGCCCGGCGCAGCACGTATGAGAAGCTCGTCGCCTTTGCGCGGCGCCACGGCATCGTCGTCGTCAACGACAACCCTTACAGCCTCATTCTCAACCGCGAACCGATGAGCCTGCTCCAAGTCGAAGGCGCCAAGGAGTGCTGCATCGAGTTCAACTCAATGAGCAAGAGCCACAACATGCCAGGATGGCGCGTCGGGCTGATTGCCACGAATGCCGAGTTCATCAGCTGGATTCTCAAAGTGAAGAGCAACATCGACTCTGGCACCTTCCGCCCCCTCCAGCTGGCGGCCGCCGAGGCCTACCGCAACGACGACGCCTGGCACGAGGAGGCCAACATCAACGTCTATGCCCGCCGGCGCGCCCTGGCCGGCGAGGTGATGGACGCCTTGGGCTGCACCTACGACCCCGGGCAGGTCGGCATGTTCCTCTGGGGCCGGATCCCCGACAGCTACGCCGACGTCGAGGAACTGACGGAGCGCGTGCT
This sequence comes from Prevotella sp. CAG:755, assembly GCA_000431275.1. Classification (GTDB taxonomy): domain Bacteria; phylum Bacteroidota; class Bacteroidia; order Bacteroidales; family Bacteroidaceae; genus Alloprevotella. Next base: position 6,639 of record HF989187.1, read on the forward strand.
CCACGAGGCGCGCGTGTTCATCACGCCGGGCTTCATCTTCGGCGAAAACGGGCGCCGCTACGTGCGCCTCTCGCTCTGCGCCAAAGAAGACCGCATCGCCGAGGCACTGCGCCGCATCCGCGCCGCCTTCGGCAAGGAAACCGATAAGAAGAACGTTAACCCCTAAAAACAAAGCACATGGAACTTCAATTAGAACCCCTCAGGCTTCCGGGCATCGACCCGAAGCGCCCCATCGTCATCGCAGGCCCATGCTCGGCCGAAACGGAAGACCAGGTGATGGACACCGCCACGCAACTCTGCAAGAAAGGCATCAAGATATTCCGCGCAGGCATCTGGAAACCCCGCACGAAGCCCGGAGGCTTCGAAGGCGTCGGGACAGTGGGCCTGCCGTGGATGAAGCGCGTGCAGGAAGAACTCGGCATGCTCGTGGCGACCGAAGTGGCCACCCCGAAGCACGTCGAGGCCGCACTCGAAGCCGGCATCGACATCCTGTGGGTCGGCGCACGCACCGTGGCCAACCCCTTCGCCATGCAGGAACTGGCCGACTCGCTCCGCGGCGTCGACGTGCCCGTTCTGGTCAAGAACCCCGTCAATCCCGACCTTGAACTGTGGATCGGAGCGCTCGAACGCGTCAACGGCGCAGGCATCAAGCGCCTCGGCGTCATCCACCGCGGCTTCTCGTCGTACGACAAGAAGATTTACCGCAACCTGCCCATGTGGCACATCCCCATCGAGCTGCACCGCCGCTGCCCTGCCCTGCCCATCTTCGGCGACCCCAGCCACATCGGTGGCAAACGGGAGCTCATCGCACCGCTCTGCCAGCAGGCCATGGACCTTGGTTTCGAAGGCCTCGTCGTAGAAAGCCATTGCAACCCGGACTGCGCCTGGAGCGACGCCTCGCAGCAAGTGACGCCCGATGTGCTCGACTTCATCCTCGACAAGCTCGTAATCCGCGACAACGCCCAATCGACAGAAAGCCTCGAAGCCCTGCGCCGGCAGATCGACGAGTGCGACAACGCCCTGCTCGAGCTCCTCTCAAAGCGCATGCGCATCAGCCGCGAGATCGGGCAGTACAAACGCGAGCACAACATGACCGTCGTGCAGACCGACCGCTACAACGAAATCCTCGACAAGCGCGGCGCGCAAGGCGTGCTCTGCGGCATGGACGGCGAGTTCGTCAAGACGATCTACGAAGCCATCCACGAGGAAAGCGTAAGACAGCAGATCGACATCATGAACAAATAAGCCCGTGCCCCGCGCCCGCCGTCCGGAACGCCCCGGACGGCGGGGCGACGGCCGGCCACAGCCACAACAATGAGAATCCTTATCCTTGGAGCCGGCAAGATGGGCTCCTTTTTCGTCGACCTCCTCAGCTTCGACCACGAGACGGCCGTCTACGACGTCGATGCGCGCCGCCTGCGCTTCATGTACAACACTCGGCGTTTCCTCTCGCTCGACGAGGTCGACGCCTTCGCCCCCGAGCTGGTCATCAATGCCGTCACGCTGAAATACACCCTCGACACGTTCCGCGAGGTCATCCCCCACCTGCCCGAAGGCTGCATCATCAGCGACATCGCCTCCGTCAAGACGGGCTTGCAGGACTTCTACGCCACCTGCGGCCGCCCCTACGTCTCGACCCACCCCATGTTCGGACCCACCTTCGCCAACCTCGGCGCACTGAGCAACGAGAACGCCATCGTCATCACCGAGGGCGACTACATGGGCCGCCTCTTCTTCCTCAACCTCTACAACAAACTCGGCCTGCACGTACACGAGTACAGCTTCGAGGAGCACGACGAGACAATGGCCTACTCGCTGAGCATCCCCTTCGTGTCGACCTTCGTCTTCGCCGCCATCATGAAGCACCAGGACGCGCCGGGAACCACCTTCAAGCGCCACCTCGCCATCGCCCGCGGCGTCCTGGGAGAGGACGACTGCCTCCTGCGCGAAATCCTCTTCAACCCACGCACCTCCGGACAAGTCGCGCGCATTCAGGACGAACTCACCGAACTGACCGACATCATCCGCCGCAAAGACGAAGACGCCCTCAACCAATACCTCACGAAGATCAGGGAGAACATCAAATAACCCCCGGCACGCAACGGCGCACACCGCCGCCGACGGTCGCCGCGACAGAACGGACGGGCGCACCGACAGGATTTTCTGTCGGTGCGCCCGTTTCCGCTGTCAGGGAGGGCAAAAGAAAAGCCGGCCGCACCACAGGGGACGGCCGGCATGACCGAAAAGCGGACGAGCCGCGGCGGACTAAACCACAGGCTCGACGAACTTCACATACGTCTGCCCGTGCTGTTTGCCTACGTAGAACGGACGCCCGCCCCGCTCAAGGCCGTAGCCCAGCACGCTCTCCGCTTCGTCCTGCGGGCGGAGGACGTAGCGCGTCACCTCCTCGCCCGTCTCGCGGTCGAAGCGGACGTACTCGTACACGTCGTGCGCCGCATACCCACAGGTCTGCGTTTTTTCGCGATAGAGGCAGTCGACAAACTGCTCGGCCAGCTGCACCTGCACAATGCGGCGGTTGAAAAAGTCCGAATAGCGCAGGAGATATTCGTGGGTGTAGAACAGCGTGGTGTCGGGCTCGGGCATCTCGCGACCGGCCCATCCGAACACGTCGTAGGTGCGCAGCCACGCTGTCGGGCGCCTCGAGCGAGGCCAGATAGAGCCGCCCGGCGTAGGCATTGCCGTAGACGAGCTGCCGCCCGTCGCTGTCGGCCACGGGCGAAGCATAACCATAGCCCGTGCGGCTGCGGCGCATCAGGTCGTCGAGCTGCCCGATGCGGCGCACAAAGGCTCCCGTCCGCCGGTCGACCACCACGGCATAAGGATGGGGCCGGTCGTAGTACGCCTCGACGAAGGGGTCATACTCCGGATGGCCGTGCAGGCTGTCGGGCACGCTGAAAAGCGGATACGTCAGCTGCTGGCAGGCCATCGCGACGTGCTGCCCGTCGTACGGGTAGATAGCAAAATGCTGGTTCATGTAGGCCGTGTCTTGCAGCGCGGCGGCAAGGTCGGTCAGGGGCAGGGTGCGGAACGGCTCTACCTGCCAGCTGAGGATGACGGGCTCGTTGTAGAAAGCAAGGTTCACGTTGTCACCCGTCCGCCGCTCGACGAAGACGCGGGGCAGCGAGTAGGAGAAAGCCACGGTGTCGTCGTTCACGAAGCTCAGGCCGCAGACCATGTAGCGGAACCGGCGGTGCACCTGGTCGTAGATCCTCGGCGGGAGGTCGGCGAACGTGTCGCGCACGGCCGTGTCGACGCGCAGCACATGTTCGAGCCGGAAAGCGCGGGCCGCCGGGTCGAGGCGGAACATGAAACCGGCGTTCTCCAAATTGTCGTTCACCAGCAGGTGGCCGTTGCGCAGCACCGGCGGTTCGCGCAGCTGCGAAAAGACGGCCTGCCCCTCCGTCAGGAGCGGCCAGCGCTCATAGCGCAGCGGCCCGCCGCCGGGCACTTCGGCGATCGACGCGCGATCGGCTCCGACTACGTCGTCGCCATACGAATGGAACGGCAACGGTAGGCGTGACAAAGCCAGCTCGCGGAACAGGTCGTCATCCACGTAACTCAATTCGCCGCCCGTCAGCATCCGCCCGCTGCCGACAGCCATTTTCAGCAGGAAGATGCCGTTAAGCTCTTCATGGTTCAGGCTGAACACGCGGCGCCACACACCCGCCGTGTCGACCACCAGCGTGTCGGCCCGAAGGCCTTCGCGGCGGGCATAGCGGCGGGCGGCCTCCGCATCGCCGTGGGCACTCCACAGCACCAGCCGCTCCGACGGAAGCGCCTGCCTGAAAGCCTTCTCAAACTCCTGTGCCGCTGACTCGCAGCGCGGACAGCCGGCGGGCTGGAAGAGCAGGGCGTAGAGCGTGTCCTGTCCGGCCGAAAGCGGACGAAGCCATTGGGTGAGCCGGTGCTCCGTTTCAGCGCACTGACGGATTTGCAGCTCATTGTTCAGGAGCGAAGGGCCTGCGCCGTCGACTATCTGCGCCGTGAGGGGAGCACACAAACATCCCAGTACAAACGCCCAAAAAATTTTATGCAGTTTTACATGTTTCATATCCTCTGTCAAAAAAACTATGGCGACAAGAGCTTTCAGCTCTGGCCACCATAGATTTTTAATTAAACGGTTATCTTGTCAGTCTTTATCTTCCTGCAACCCCATCACGACGTACACGCCTTTCTCCGGATTGTTCAGCGACATCAGCGTGGAGCGGTCTGCATCAGATGCATCCACGGGAATGCGTATTATCTTCGTCACTTGCGTTGAAGACTGCGATTGCCCCACGGAAGCCGGCGCGAGAGCAGGCTTCCCGTCGAATCCGTAATGCGTGGTGATTTGGGCGCAAATGTGCGTCGTTGCGCCACGGCGAGGATTTACATCGCCGCTTACTGCTCTCATTCAGTAACAAGTGGTCGTGATGGTTTCGGCCGAAGCCACACCTGCGCAGCAAACCGCTGCGACTGCTAAAATTACTTTTTTCATTTTCATTGTTTTTATAATTAAACCGATGCAAAAGTACGAAACCCCGATGGTTCTTTGATTACAGAACGACTAAATCAGCATTCACAGGTTTTATCAAGTGTAATTTTATCAGAAAAAAAATCCAGAACAGCATTAAAATGCCAAATCAGAAAAATGAGCGACCGGAACGGAACGGAAAGAACGACGGGCAGGGCGGGAGGAAAACCCGTCGCAACCATAGGATTTACCGACACGACGACAGGATTTTCGGTCGCTGAGTCCGTTTTCACGGTCAAGGCAGACATCGGAAGCCGGCCTGAACAAATCATTGCCGTTAAATGAGCAGGCATTCGCTGCAACCGGCCTCGGCGGTACGCAGCCTTAGCCCGCTCGGTCGAGACGCTCCTGAAACACAGGCCGCCTGTTCCCCGAGGCCGGACAGCTACCAAAAGCACACAAAACGAGTATCTGATTAGGAACTACATCTTCGGACAGACGCCGCGCCACACAACACAAACGATAAACAAAGAAGGCTGGCCGCCCGCAATACCTCAAAAGTCCCGCTTCCTTCCTGACCAGCATAACCAAAGCAGATTCCGGCCACACGAAACGCCGGTACGCAGGTCCGCCGCCTGCGCGGAAGGTCCGCCCACCACCACCTGCGCGGGGGAGGAAGAGGACAGGGACGGCACGCCGTCACGCCGCAAAAAAGAATCCCGTCCCC
>HF989188.1 GCA_000431275.1 Prevotella sp. CAG:755
AGGTGTAACAGGCTCATTCAACATTTTCAATATGCAGTCATACATTGATAGGGAGGTGGTTGTCGAAGGTGCTGCCGGAGCAACCGAGAATATGTTGGCAGATACACGCACGTTTCTTTATCAAGAAACATTAACATCTATGAATAAGCACAATTCATTTTTGTTTGGAGAAGGAGGATGTGGAAAGTATGAATCATTGGCATTCAAAAATGATTTATTTGGTGCTTACAGGTATGCGTCGGAAGTTGGTATTTTGAATACGCTGTTATATTCTGGAATCATAGGTGTGCTGCTTTATGCGCTGGTTTTCTACAAAGCCACAAGATTGGCAATCTGTCAGTCGAATAATGTATTGACCAAACTCATAGGGTTGTTTGTGATTTTCAGATGGGATTATTTCTTTGTTGAAGAGTTCACGAAATTTAACACCAACTTCTTTTTCTTGTGGTTGATGATCGGAATGTGTTTATCTCCCACTTTCAGAAACATGAGTGACGAAGAAATTGAAAACTTAATAGTAAACGGTGAATATGAAAAGTAAAATAATTAAGCGTATTTGGATTGGTGTTATTTCCATTTTGATGAAACTTCCTCTTACAGGATATTGTCGTGGGAAATTAATTCAGTTGCTTGGAGTAAACATAGAAAAGTTACCCCAAGAAAGACTTCGCGTATTCATAGGAGAAGGAGTTAAATTCGATAATTTATATCCCAATTTAATAGAAATTGGGAACTGGACAACCGTTGCTACCGGTTGTTTAATCTTAACGCATTATATAGACACCAACAGACCTGCTCCTGGATATACTTTCGTTCCGGGTAGGGTGAAAATCGGTAGAGCTTGTTTTATTGGGGCCAATTCTGTCATTTGCAACAGTGTGGAGATAGGCGATAATTCCATAGTTGCGGCTGGATCTATTGTAAACAAAGAGTATCCCATCAAATCAAATTTGGGGCGGAAATCCGGCTAAACTTATAAAAGAGAGAAAATTGTAATGCATGAAATTACCACTATGAAATCAATTGCCGTTTTACTCACAGTATTCAATCGGAAGGAACAAACATTGCAGTGTTTGAGCAATCTATTTGCTCAAACTATCCCCAATGGATATGATCTTGATGTATATCTCACCAATGACGGGTGCACTGATGGTACACCTGAGGCAGTATCCACCCAATTTCCACAGATAATTATCATAAATGGTAATGGCAATTTGTTTTGGAATAGAGGAATGTATGTGGCATGGGAGAGAGCAGCAAAGGAGAAAGACTATGATTATTATTTATGGTTAAATGATGACACTTTTGCTTATGATTTTATGCTTGTTTCATTGTTAAATGCAGCGATAGAAACAAACAGTA
>HF989189.1:0-9296 GCA_000431275.1 Prevotella sp. CAG:755
CTTCTTTTTCTGTTCAAATTATTACTGCTTATACAATCTTAAGAAATAGCGATTTCTGTCACATAAGTCTGTTGTTTATAACAACCACCAAGACACTGACCACACAGCAACTGAACTATCTCAAGGCTCTTATTGCCGGTGAAATCTCGTTTCAGGACCCGATTCATGCCTATTGGTTGAAGACTGAGTATTTTGCAAAACAATCATAATGTTCCCTTGTTTTCAGAGCCATTTTTGTACCTTTTCTCATCAAAAAATGGCATTTTTCACAAGTTTTTGTACCGCACATTTTGACATTCAAGAAATTACACTTACTTTTACTTTCCAAAATGGAGGTACAAGCCGAGAATGGTGCTAAAAATCACTAACTTACACATTCTCAGATACTTGCCAACCTACTGGTCGTACCTTTTAGAGCGCTATACTATTGATAATCAACGATGTACATATACTGCATCGGGAAATGAGTAAATGATCACCCAAACGGGATTTTTTGTGGGCGAGGTGTATACTTCTTGCAGCTTGTATTGTATTTCCTATTTTTATTCCTTGTTCATTCTCGTTTTGGGGAGGTTTGCTCCTTGGGGCAGTTGTGCTGTTGTGCGGCGATGCGCGGTGGCTTGGTTGGAATGGCAATCCGCGGTTGGGGCTGCATGTGTTTCCAATAGTGAACGGTTAAGGCTGTCAGCTACTTTTCGTAACTTTGTGGCGATTGTGGGGTGGAGGCCATTTTATGGGTGAAATCCCTGACAAAGAATGTCCAGTATGCCCATTATTGAAATTACTTCTTTGGACCATCCCGGTGTGGAAATGTTCAGCCGTCTGACGGAGGCGCAGTTGCGTAACCGCATTGACCCGGATCATGGCTTGTTTATAGCCGAAAGCCCCAAAGTCATCCGTGTGGCGCTCGACGCTGGATGCGAACCGGTTGCCTTGTTGTGCGAGCGGCGTCATCTTGCGGGCGATGCCGCAGACTTTGTGACGCGCCTGTCTGGTATTCCAATGTATACAGGTGACCGCGACTTACTATCCCATCTGACGGGTTACGTTCTCACGCGGGGGGTGCTTTGTGCCATGCGCCGGCCTGTGTTGCCTCGTGTGGAGGACGTCTGCCGCATGGCGCGACGCCTCGTCGTGGTCGACAGTGTTGTCGACGCGACCAACGTCGGTGCTATTTTCCGTTCAGCCGCAGCCCTCGGTATAGACGGCGTCCTGCTGACGCCGACTTCGTGCGACCCGCTGAACCGACGTGCCGTCCGTGTGTCGATGGGCAGCGTTTTTCTCGTGCCGTGGACGTGGCTTGACCGTCCTGTGGCCGACTTGCATCAGCAGGGCTTCCGCACAGCTGCCATGGCGCTCACCGACCAGTCTGTGCCCCTTGATTCGCCCTGCCTGAAACAGGAGCCGCGGCTCGCCCTCGTCATGGGGACTGAGGGTGACGGCCTCCGACGCGAGGTCATCACGGCGTGTGACTATGTTGTTCGCATCCCCATGGCCCACGGCGTCGATTCGCTCAATGTCGCCGCAGCCTCAGCCGTCGCTTTCTGGGAGTTAAGGGTAAGGTGAGGATAGCGTTTCCTGTCAGATCTTTGCGGAAAACGGTCTGTCGTGGCGCGATGCCCGGGTGTGCCGGTTTATGCTTTCGCGTTTGTCGGAGGCGTGACGGCTACCTTGATGACACCGTCGGCATGGCTTTCGAAGAGGCGGTAGGCCTCGTCGATGCGGTCGAGGGGGTAGTGGTGGGTGATGAGCGGGGTGGTGTCGAGCTGGCCTCCGGCGATGAGGCCGAGGATCTCGGCGCAGTCGCATCCGTCGACGCCGCCGGTCTTGAACGTAAGGTTCTTGCCGTACATCTCTGGCAGGGGAAGAACCTGCGGCGTGTCGTAAAGGGCCACGACGGTGACGGTAGCGTTGGGACGCGCGCATTCCCATGCCGAACGGAATGACGTCGGGCTGCCCGCCACTTCGATGACGACGTCGGCGCCGCCATGCTCGCTATGTGCAAGGGTGAAGTCGTGGCAGGCGTCGGGTGTGGTCAGGAGCACGTCGGGCCAGTGTGTGCGCACAAAGGCGGCGCGGACAGGATCGGGCTCGCAAATGATAAGGCGCCGTGGCCGGTGAAGCCGGGCACAGAGCATGGTGCAGAGGCCTGTGGGCCCCGCGCCGAGGATGAGTATGGTGTCGTCGGGCGTGATGCCGGAGATGCGCGTTGCCCAATAGCCCGTGGCGAGGACGTCGCCGACGAGCAGGGCGGCTTCATCGCTTACCGTGTCGGGGATGGGGGTGAGTCCTTGTTCGGCATGGGGCACGCGGACATATTCGGCCTGTCCGCCGTCGATGCGGCAGCCGAGTGCCAGCCGCCGTCGGGGTCGGTGCAGTTGTTCACATAGCCGTGCCGGCAGAAGAAGCACTCGCCGCAGAATGTCTCGACGTTGACTGCTACGCGCTGCCCCGGACGGACGGACCGCACGGCTGAACCTACTTCTTCGACGATGCCGACCATCTCGTGCCCCACGGTGATGCCGGGCACGGCGCGGGGCACGCTGCCGTGCTTGATGTGCAGGTCGCTTGTACAGATGCTGCCGAGCGTGACGCGCACGATGGCGTCGCGTTCGTCGCAGAGGGTGGGACGCGGTTTTTCGAGCAGTTCGAAACGTTCAGGCCCCACATAGGTGTAGGCTAACATAACAGTTCGGTTTTCTGGATTACTGTCTGCAAAGTTAAGTTTTTTCGGGTTCTCCCGTGTCCTCGTTCGCCCGCAATTGGTGATGGAGGGCGTAATGGCTGACTGTCCGTCTCATGCGGCGCCTCATGGTCCGGTGAGGGGCGGGGCGCACAAAAACTGCCTGCACGCTTGGCCGGCTCGCGGGGAAACCGTATCTTGCAGCCGGAACGGTGCTGGATGTCCGTTTATTGTTATACCTTAAAGTTCAGAGTCCGATGAAGAAACTGATTTTTACCCTTTGCGTGTTGTTCTGTGCCCTGTCTGGGCATGCGCAGGAAACTCCGAGCCGCATGGCTTTCAAAGGTGTGCCCATCGATGGACCGCTCGATGCTTTCGTGGCCAAGATGGAGCAAAAAGGGCTGACCCGTGTGGGCGAACAGGGAAGCATGGCGATGCTCACAGGGCCGGTTGGCATTTTCCCCGACTGCCTGATTTCTGTGCTTTCTACGCCGGCGAAAGATCCGGTCTACGGCGTGGTTGTCATGTTGCCGCCTTCGGACTCATGGCCTTCGCTCGAAGGCCAGTATGAGACCTTGAAAAAGCAACTGACCGCGAAATACGGGAAGCCTACGACCGAGGGCGAGGTGTTCCGCGGTGTGCCCGACGCGTCGAAGCTCAGTCCGTCACAGAAACTGGACTATCTCACGCGCGACGAATGCAAGTTTGTCAGCCTTTATGAGCGTCCCGAAGGGCGTGTGATGCTCACCCTGCAACATGATGCAAACCTAGGTTGCTTTGTCCGCCTGCTTTACAGCGACCGGACGAGCATGGAAAAAGCCCAGGCTGCCGCGTCGGACGATCTCTGATCCTTTGTGGCGTTTTCCTGCGGGCTGGATGCGTCGGCCGGAAGCAATCTGTAATTCCAGTAACTCAAACCGTAATCCGGGTATGCCTGTTCAAGTGCGGATGTCCTAACTTTGCCTCATCTGCCGGAAAAACCGGCAGAAAGGAATCAACATAAAGGCAAACACATGAAACGGATTGCATTTATCCTCGCCGCATTGGCCGCACTCGGCCTGACGGCCTGCGCACAGAAAAAGGAAACGAAAGCCGACGCCAAGGTACTCGTGGCATATTTCTCGGCTACGGGGACAACGGAGGACGCTGCCCGGAAAGTGGCTGCTGCCACCGGAGGCACGCTCTATGAGATCAGGCCTGTCGCGGCCTACACGGCGGCCGACCTCGACTGGAACGACAAAGGTTCGCGCAGCAGCCGCGAAATGGACGACCCAGCCGCGCGGCCCGAAATCGTCACTGACTTGGCGGATGCCGCCACGTATGATGTCGTCTACCTCGGCTTTCCCATCTGGTGGGGCGTGGCGCCGCGCGTGGTCAACACCTTTGTAGAACACTATGCACGGAAAGGCATGGCGGTCGTGCCCTTCGCCACGTCGGGCGGTAGCGGCATCGGCGGTGCGGTCAGCGCCCTGCGTGAGGCTTATCCCGACGTGATGTGGCAGGAGGGCAAACTCCTGAACGGCATGAGCCAGGAGGAAGTGAGTGAATGGATTAAAAACAGATAAACGTATGCGAAAGAATTTTGGCGCAAAGCCTCTGTGTTATCCCCAGCCGGTGTTCATCATTGCGGCGTACGGCGAGGACGGCACGCCCAATGCGATGAACGCCGCGTGGGCCGGCATCAGTGAGCACAACGAAGTAAGCCTCTGTCTCAGTGCGGGGCATAAAACAGTGAAGGACATTCTCAAACGGGGCGCTTTCACCATCAGCATGGCCGACGCCGGACATGTGGTGGCTTGTGACTACGTGGGTATCGTTTCGGGCAATACGGTGTCCGACAAATTCGCCCGTGCGGGCTTTCATGCGACGAAGTCGGACTTCGTCGACGCACCGCTCATCGACGAGCTGGCTGTGGCGATGGAATGTCGTCTCATCGGATACGATCCGCAGACCTGCATCATGCGCGGCGAGATAGTGAACGTCAGCGTCGACGAGCGTGTGCTTGATGCTGAGAGCAAGGTCGACCCCGCCAAGGTGGCACCCATCGTTTTCGACCCGTTCAACAACGCTTACCTGCGCATCGGCGAAAAGGTAGGCGATGCTTTCAGCGACGGAAAGAAATTGAACTGATGTTTTAGGATAACGGTTAAGTGCTGAAAACCCGGACAGCATTACCGCCCATGGGGCTGGTGCGCTGTCCGGGTTCTTCGTATGCAGTGGCCGCGTGGCTTAAAGCAGGATACGCACGATGACGTATCCGCCCACGAGGAGCCACACGTAGATCAGGGCGGCGAGGACAAAAGGCTTGGCCCCAGCCTGCTTGAACTTGTCGATGCTCGTTTCGGCGCCGAGGGCCGTCATGGCCATGGTGAGCAGGAATGTGTCGAAGCTGTTGATACTGTCGGTCACGGTTTTCAGCCCGTCGGCCGGGATGAACGGCAGGCTTTGCAGCACGGAGTTCAGGGCGATGATGCCGAGGAAGCCGAAGGCAAACCAGGGCACGGTGATCTTGCGGCCGCCTGTCGGAGCCACTCCCTTGCGGAGGGCACAGCGGGCCAGCACCCAGCTCATGATGAGCAGGACGGGGGCGAGCAGAATGACGCGGATCATCTTCGTGATGGTGGCTGCGTCGGCCACATGTCCTCCGGCGGCGTCCATAGCGTTGCCGGCACCCACGACGTGGGCCACTTCGTGCAGTGTCGAACCCGTGTAGACGGCCCATTGCAGGTCGTCGAGCCCGAGAAAGTCCGCGCGGTAGAGCACGGGGTAGAGGAACATTGAGAGTGTGCCGAAGATGACGACGGTCGAGACGGCCACGGCCGTTTTGTGTGGTTCGCAGCGCACCACGGGTTCGGCGCCCAAGACGGCGGCTGCTCCGCAGATGGCCGAGCCGGTGGAGGTCATGAGTGTCGTGTCGCGGTCGATGCCCAGCAGGCGTCCCAACAGCAGGCCAAGCCCGATGGTGCCAGCCACGATGAGGCAGTCGGCGGCGATGGCGGGCAGGCCGATGGCCACCACCTGCTGGAACGTCAGCCGGAAGCCGTAGAGCACGATGCCCATGCGCAGTATCTGTTTAGAGCACAGTTTGATGCCTGGCACCCAGGTCTCGGGCAGTTTGTTGCGCAGACTGTTGGCGTAGAGCATGCCGAGGATGATGCCGACGATGAGGGGGCTGAACGACAAGCGTTTGACAAATTCAAACTCGGCGATGTAGAAGGCCGAGCAGGAGAATAGGACGATGAGCAGAACGCCGTGAAGCACTTCTCCTCTGTGTTCTTTGACCATGTGAGAGATGTTTTTAGGTGAATATGTGTCAGAGTTCCCGTTTCAGCCGGGAGGCAGGCCTCCGTCTGGCTGATAGGGCGGCAAAGGTACGATTTTCTGCCCGATCTGCCAGCCCTCGGTCTGTGCTTTCTGTATTTTAGCAGTGGGCAGGCCTGGCCCCTATCATCGGGCAACGCATGCGGGCGAGGCGTTCTGCGGAAACGGGACGGAGGCCCGCATGAAAGACAAGCGGGCCTCCGTCTCGTGTATCAATCGGTCTGTGTGCGGAGTCTTAGGGCAGAACGATTTTGACGGCGTGTGTCATGTGGCCTTGTTCCACGCGTACCACATAGGTGCCGGCTTCTGTGCCAGGGAGACTGACTGTGGTGGATGCGTTGGTCGAGGTCTGTTTCAGCAGCCGTCCGTCTGGTGAGTAGATGGTCACAGTGGAGAGCGCGTTGTTGTGCGGCAGGGTGATGTTGACAGCCTTCTGTCCGGTCACGGGTTCGATGCGGATGCCGGTGCCGTCGGCCGTGGGCGACGTGATGGCATCGGGGATAGGAGGCATGTCGACTGCCGTCACAAGCGTATCAACGTTCGATGCAATGATGTCGTTCTGTGCACGGATGAGGCTGCGTGTGTCATCGACGCGGAGGTCGTTGCCCATGTCGAAGTACATTGTGCCGCGGACGTCGTTGTCGATGATGAACTGTTGCTTGCGTTTCGTCTGCGTCACGCCGTTGAAGTATTTGGTCGTCCCGTCATAGGTAAGGGTGTTTACGTCGGGATCGTAGTTCTCATTGAATCCCGTATTGGCGCCGAAGAGGTCCTTGTAGCCGATGACGGGATTGGTGCCGTCGGTGGCCAGCACACCGTAGGAAAGCAGCAGCTTGTCCTTGGGGTATCCATATTGGACGAAGTTGTTATACGCATTTTCGTAGAAGTTCCATGTGTAGGTGTTTGTGCTGGGACCGTAGAGCTGCATGGTGAAGTAGTCTACGTCTTCGAAGAGGTCCTTGTCGAAACCGTTGTAGGAAACGGCATGGAGGGAGCATGAAAGAATCTTGTCGGGATAATCGGCCATCACCTCGTTGGCCAGTCGGCTCACGATGTGGTTGTAGAGGTTCCACTCCTGTTGGTTGTACATCCATTCGAGGTCTACGTCGAGGCCGTCGCAGGTCTTGATGATTTCCTTACAGTCGGCAATGAAGCGGTCGAGTTTTTCTTCGTCGCCAAGGATGGTCTTCCAGTCTGGTGCGTTGCTGCCCTTGATGAGTCCGAAGCGGATCTTCAAGCCGCGGTGGCCGGCGTAGTAGCTCCGGATGATGTCCATCATGTGTGTGTTGCTCTGGTAGTCTTTCCCGGGGTTTTCCGGGTCGTCGCCTTTCCAGTAAGCGTTGAGATAGTCGTTTTCCAGAAGTCCGACATTCCACTGGTAGGGTTCGGTCGCGTCCCGTTCGATGCGTTCGGTGCGGTCAGACCCCCAGACCATGACTTCATCCATTTTGCCGTCGAATCCGTTGCCCAGGGTCAGCGTGCTGCCTTTCAGCGCGGGGAACTGCGAAATGGTCATTGGCGATCCCGCCATTTCGAGGCGGACGTCTGTCGTGGTGGCGTCGAAGAGTTGCGAGGCGAAGCCCGTGCCGTCTTGCCGGCCTATGGCGATGCGTATGGGGGACCAACCGGCGTCGCCTGCCTGTCCGGCCGCTGGGGTGAGGTAGACGGCTACGTATTGCCACTTGCCCGGTTCAAGCTGCCCTTTGAGCGTGGCTGTGGTTCCGCATACATTTACGGTCAGGGCGCGGTCGGCCTCGCTGCCCAGGCTGACGACAAAACAGTTGTCCTCGTCTTTGTATTGCGAGAAAAGTTGCGCCCCTTCGTTCCACTGGTCGATGTAAATCCAGCCGCTCACCGTGGCTGCTGTGGTCGGGGTATAGCTGCTGGCCCCCCGTGGATCGTTGACGCATTGGCCGTTTGCCGCGGTCATGACGGCGCCTTCCCCTCCGAAGTCGAGTAGTCCCGAGCGGCCTTCCCATTCAGCCAGGTAGCCGGCATTTGTGCCCGTCATGGAGTTGTCGGGATATTCGATGAACACGGAGCCGTCTTCGTGTATTTTGGCAGAGAGCAGGATGAGGTCGTTGGTCATCAGGAACATGTCGCGTGTGATGACATTGCGGTCGAGGAAACGGATGAGGCTCGTATATCCCGTCACGGTGCGGTATTTCAGGCTTCCGTTGTCCGATTCGACCCGGCTGATGCCCTTCATGTCGCCGTGGTGTCCGCCTTTGTAGTCGTAGAGGCTCGGACAGAGCTCCTGGTCACACTTCCAGTAGGCTACGAGGTTGTCGTAGTCCGGATGGAAACGGTTAAGCGTGTTGTACCGGGTGAGGTTGTCCTCGTCGAGTGCCTTGTTCCAGATGCGGATTTCGTCGAGCTGTCCTTTCAGGCCGGCTCCAAGGGTGCAGCTCCGGCTGTCGGGGAGTGCGGCCGTGGCGCTGATGGTGGCGGGCAGCGCGCCGCTCACGCTGGTGCGGCGGTCATTGATGAAGGCCCGGGCTGTCCCGTCCTTGTAGGTGACGGTCAGGTGTGTCCAGGTGTCCAGCCTGACACCGCCGAGGGCGATGGTGGCTTGCTGGCCTCCGATGTTGAGCGCCATGCGCGACTGTTGTGTGATGGCCAGCGAGAAGTTGTCTTGCGCGATGAGGGCGGCCGGATCCCATGACGACAGCTTGAACCACAGTTGGAAGGTGGCTTCGGGGCTGTTGTCGAGTTCCGTCAGGGTGAGCGCGTTCACCTGTCCGGTGCCGTCGCTGTTGTCGAGTGCATAGTTCACCGTCTGTGCCGGCAGGGTGGCAGCCGTGAGGGCGAACAATGCGGCTAAGGTCTTTCGTTTCATTGCTTATGAATGTCGGGTGGTTTCTTGGTTCTTTTGATGGGGAAAATGAAGTCCGTCATCCTATTGGACAGGACAGCGGACTTCAAATGGATGTGCCGGGATTCCTGATGTTGGTGGTTACGGAACGAGCACTTTGTTCCCCCCGTGGATGTATATGCCCTTGGCGGGTTGGCTGACGCGACGGCCTGTGAGGTCGTACCATGCGTGGTCGTCGTCGGCCTTGTCGTTCTTGATTTCGTCGATGCCTACGGCGCGGCGCGACATGAAGGTGTAGGTCACGTCGAGGTTGCCGGTCATGATGCCTGTGGTTTCGTCGGTGCTGCATACCACGTATTCGTAGCCTCTGGGGGCTTCGACGGGGCAGTCGAGCGTGTATTCCGCTCCGGCTTCGGCGTAGAACGTGTATGTGCCGAGTTCTACGTCATAGTAGTGCAGGTTGTCGGCCGTCCGCCG
>HF989189.1:9421-23157 GCA_000431275.1 Prevotella sp. CAG:755
CACGCCGTTGAAGTAGAGCCCGTTTGTGCCGAGGATGGACCAGTTCTCACCGTCGCGGGTGAAGGTGAACGTGTCGCCGTTTTCGCTTACGATGATTTGTCCGGAACGAACCAGCTTGGGAATGTAGAGGCCGTTCGAGTTTTGCAGCTTGAAGCCTTCACCGTTTTTCACGGCTTTCCACACGTGGGCCGGCGTGCCCTCGATGGTGTAGGAGGTGACAACTCGGTTGTTCGTCGGGTTGACGCTGAGGAAGCCGCTGCGCTGTCCGCTTTCGACGTTTGAGTTGTCGAAAAGCAGGTAGTAGTGTCCGTCTTCGACCTCGGTGGCCGGTTCGAGTGCTTCGGCGAATGAGGGAAGCGCGTCGGTCTGGTAGATGAGGTCGATGATGGAGTCACTTTCGAGCGTGAGGACGTCCGATGTTTCGGACGAGGCGTACGTGTAGTATTCGCCCATGTCGGGGGCGGTCCAGCTGAACGATGCGGCTTTGTCCGCCGGTACCACGCTGTCTTTCTGGGCGATGAGGATGCCGTTGGGGTCGAGGCTGCGCAGCGAAGCGGTGTAGGCTGTGCGGCGGTAGGTGAGCTCGTATGTCAGGTCGGTCTGCGCGTCGTCTGTGCCGGTAAGTGTGGCCGGGTCTGTGGTGCACTCGTAGTTGGCGATTTCGGGTACAGAGGGCGTGTAGGGTTTGCCTTTCTCGATGGAGCAGATGTAGGTGCCGATGAGCTTGCCTTCGGTGTCGCGGGCGGTGTAGACGGCGCGCACCACTTCGGTCAGGCGCCAGTTGGTGCCTTGTGGGAAGGTGGCGGAGGCGTCTGCATAGATGGTGCCCGGGTCGATGGAGTATCCGTCGCCGATGGGGTAGAACTTGGCGCCTTTGGCCGCGGAGAGGGTGAAGCCGCCGTTCTCCATGTCTGAGGTGAGCGTGATTTCAGCCGGAGTATCGCCCAGGCTGACGGGCGACGTGGTGCCGGCGATGCTGCGGCCCGTGGTGGTGTTGGTCAGCGTGATGGTCTGCACGCCGTTGGCAGGCTCGGAGGCGTTGACGGTCCATGCGTCGTTGCCCCATGCCGAGGTGGTCCATCCGAGTGTCGAGCCTTCATTGTCGGCCAGGCGTACGCCGGTCTGGTAGGGGCTTATGTTCTCGATGCGGTAGGTGGCTGTTCCGCTGGGGATGGTGACGTAGTCGATGTCGCTGCTGCCCTCCGGCTCGAGGTTGAAGAGTCCGGCCGAGGTGTCGTAAGGCTTGTTGTAGATGTTGATGGCCATTTTCTGTCCGCTTCCTGCCGAGTTGAAGTAGAGGCCGGCGTGTTGGTCGCTGCTGATGTCGAACCAGCTGATGCCGTCGTCGTTGCCCGAGTTGCCGCCTGCGCCGAGGCTGAAATTGTAGTGGCGCGCGGTGTAGTCGTACATCCAGCGTCCGCTCAGTTCGGTGTTTGTCGCGGTGGGGTTGACTGAGCCGTCGGGCCATGCCTTGTTGACGAGGGCGTACTTGCCGGATCCGGCGGGGTCGGCCACGAACGTCCAGTACTGGTATTTCTGAATCGTGTCGGCGGCGTCGGTGATGGGCGTGTTGCTCCACAGGTAGCCTACGGTGGCCTGCGTGGCCTCGTCGGTCACGAGGGGCGAATCCTTGCAGACGAGCTCGATGGCGCGGCCTGAGCGGGTGTCGGTGGCGCGGGTGGTGAGGCGGTAGTAGGTGCCCTCTTCGGGGAGTTGCGGTTCTTCGGTCTCGCCTTGCTCCTGACGCACCAGATAGTCGCACCATACGTAGTCACGATAGTTGAGCAGGGTGGTGTCGACGCGCAGGCGGGTGAGGAAGTTGTCGAAGTCGCGGAGGTTGTCTTGCGTCCATCCCACTTCGGCCATGGCGATGAGGCGGGGGAGGGCCTGGTATTCGAGCAGCCAGTTGCTCGACACGTGCTCGCACCAGAAGGTGCCTTGTACGCCAAGTGTGTTTGTGCGGATCGTGGGACGGTGGTTGTAGACGATCTCGAGCGTGGCGTCGGAGCCGCTTCCGGCGTTGTGCACTTCGTCCGGCCGTGGGCTTTGTTTGCGGTTGATATACCACTGCGGCTGTGGTGTCAGAATAGTGGCCATGCCGAGGTTCTGGGCTACGTTGGAGGCAT
The DNA here is from genome assembly GCA_000431275.1 of Prevotella sp. CAG:755. Lineage (GTDB taxonomy): Bacteria > Bacteroidota > Bacteroidia > Bacteroidales > Bacteroidaceae > Alloprevotella. The sequence continues at coordinate 11,548 of HF989189.1, forward strand.
TCTCCGCCCCGGTCCAGCACATGATGGTCAGGTCTTCACCCCGCAGCAGGTCGAGGTCCGAACCCCGGGCTGTGACGCTTTCGTTCCATGCGATGAGGTGGCGGCGTTTCTCCGGGTCTTCTTTCGAGGCCATGTACTGGATGAGGTCGTGGGTGAAGTGGCTTTGCAGGCCGCGTATGTTGTCATAGCCAAGCGAGTCTTGCAGGGCAAGGCAGTCGGCGTTGCTCGACCATGCGTTCGTGGGGCATTCGTCGCCGCCGATGTGGATGTATTTCGAGGGGAAGATTTCGGTGAGTTCGTCGAGGATGTCTTTGCAGAACTGTACGGCGGCGGGGTTGGCTATGTTCAGCACGTCGGTCGATACGCCGCCGTCGTTCCATACGCGGTGTGAGCCATAGGGGTTGCAGGAGAATTCGGGGTAGGCCGTGATGGCGGCGCACATGTGTCCGGGCATCTCGATTTCGGGGATGACCTCGATGTGGCGTTCGGCGGCGTAGGCCACGATTTCCTTCATCTGCTCGACCGTGTAGTAGTAGGGGCCGTACTGGTCTGAGGTGTAGAACCGGCCGTGTGCCGGGTCAACGTCCCACGACCCCTGGCGTGTGGCTGCGATGGTTTGCAGCTTCGGATATTTGGGCATTTCGAAGCGCCATCCCTGGTCGTCGGTCAGGTGCCACTGGAAACGGTTCATCTTGTAGTAGGCCATTATGTCAAGCACGCGCTTGATCTCGTCAATCGTGAAGAAGTGGCGGGCGCAGTCAAGCATGAAGCCGCGGTATTCAAACCGCGGGGAGTCGGTGATGGAACAGGCCGGGATGGCATATTCCGTGACGGTCGGGTCGGCCACTTCGGCCATGACGTTGCGCGGCAGGAGCATTTTGAGCGTCTGGAAAGCGTGGAAGAAGCCTGCCGCCGTCTGGGCGCGGAGGGTGATGCTTTCCGACGTGACATCGAGGGCATAGCCTTCGGGGCCGAGCTGCTGGTCGGCCGTTTGCTCCAGGATGATGCCCGACGGGGCGGTGTTCGAGGCGGTGAGTTCGATGCCGCTGGCAGCTTCGAATGCGTCGATGAAGCGCTGTGCTTCTGCTTTCAGGCTGTCCGGCAGGTTCAGACAGGCCACCTGGGTCTCGTTCTTGAATGTGAACGTTCCGCCGTTTTCCTGGGTAGTGTAAGTCCGCGGCCGGGGAATGATGTTCTGAGCCTCGGCTGTGGACGTCCCTACGCATAGGCTTGCACTTAGAAACAAGGCTGCGAGGTAGAATGGTTTCATGAAAAAGTGATTTAAGTTTGTTTTGAGCGTATTAGCGGCTACAAATGTACGCAATCTGAGACGCAAATCCAAGTTTTCCCCTTCCTTTTTTGTGGGATGTGAGGAACTTTTCTTTTTCATGGGAGGGGTATGGGGTGGGGCGTCGCATTTGGGGCCATGTGGCCGTGGGTCCGTAGGGGCCTGCCTCTTTCCGGAGAAGTTTTAGGTGAGCGTTTTCCCTTTATTTTCCCGGCGTGAGAACTCGCCCGTTTTTCTTATCCTCACGTAGTGAGGTTTCTTTGTTCTTTATATCTTTCTTATTCTTTGTGCCGGAAAGTGTGTCCGCACTGTGCCATGCGGCAAGTTTTCCACCGGATAAAGTGCCGGATATGCAGCCCGGGTAATGAGGCCGATAGCGCCGTAAATGTTTGATAAATAATAGGATGAAACGTATCTCCAAACAGGACGTGCCGACGGGTTTTCCACCGTTCCGGTTTCCTCCGTCTGCCTGTCTCTAAGAGATGTACGGCGGCGAAGAAGCCGGCCGTAGGGTGGCAGCCACAGGCGGTTGCGACGCGTCGGCGGAATGGCGGTTTATGTGGTGTCCGGCACTTTCCTTAAAGGTGCGTAGCGGACATTGCGTGGAATGTGCCGCTGCTTTCCGGCGGTGGGCATCGTAGTGGGCGTATCGTGTTTTTCCGATGCGTTTGGCCGGAAAGTTTCGCACGCGTTGGGGCGTGGTCAGTCGTTGCCAGACGGCAGGGTGAAGCGGATGCCGAAGTTCAGCTTAAAGTTCAGGGGGTGTGCCTTGTAGAAGTTTTGAACAGCACTTCCGTTGTCGAAATGATAGCTTATGCCGGGTTCGGCAAAGATGCCCCATTGGCTGCTGAGGTCGAACTGGATGCCGGCCGAGGCGTAAAGCGACCATTGTGGTGATGCCGGGCGCACGTCGTCGTTCGAAGTCGAGGTGACGCCGTCGTCGTAGATGTAGTCTGTCTCAGCCTTTCCGGACACGCAGAGTTCGGCCATGCCTCCGGCGGCCGCGTAGCAGCGGAGCCGATGGTCCTCCCAGAAATCGTAGCGCAGTCCGACGGGCAGTCCGACGTAGTGCAGGAGCTGTTTCGTGCGGTAAAAGTATTGTTCGCTTCCCGAACGCATGTCGGAGCGGAGGAACGTGTAGGTGAGCCCGGTTTCGAGGCTGAGACGGGGCGTGATTTCGTAGTCGGCCATGAAGGCCAGGCGCACAGGCTGGCGGTGGCGGGTGTCTGTGTAGGTCGGCAGGTTTTGGTGCTTGTTGGTTTGCAGGATGCTGGTCATCGCTCCCGAGACGGGCGATTCCCCGTCTTCTGAAAGCGACGGGATGGGACGCCCTGTAAGGCTGCCGTATCCTTCCATGCTGCCGCTTGACGTTGCCGCATTCGAAGCCATGAGCCGCAGGGAGAGCCTTTTCCTTTTTGACGTGCCGGATGGGGTGGCGTCGTATGAGGAGCGTGGGTGGTTCGGCTCTTTCATTCCGTGCGGTTCTTCCTTGTTTTCAGATGGTGTGCGGGCGGTTAGCGGTGCTGCCGCACTGTCGGGCCTGGTGTGTGTGTCTTCTGCGGATGTGGCCGTGTGTTTTTTTGGTAGGGCAGGCGTTGTGGCTTCGGCGGTGAGGACGTCCGGCGTGGCGCGGGATGTGACAGTATGGGGCGAAGCTGTGTCCTCTTCCTCCCGGGGTTGGCTTGCGGCTGTGGCGCTAAGGCGTTGCGGGGCGTCCTGTATGGCCGGCCTGTCGGATGGCCAGCATAGCAAGAGGGCCGCTATGGCTGCTGCGGCGCTTTCAATTGTGACCGGCAAGAGGCGGAATCGTTTTTGAGGTCGCTTTTTGAGCGAGTGCGCGATGTCGTTCCACAAGTCGGCGGGCGCTGGCTTTTCGTAGTCAGCCATGCGTCGGCGCAGGATGTCTGTCCACTCTTTTTCTGTCATCGTTCTCAGCTAATGTTGCGTGTCCTGTAATCTTGAATCCATTGAGCCAGCTGGCTTTTGGCCCGGCTGAATTGAGAGGCCGAGGAACTCTCGCCGATTTGTAGCAAGGCGGCGATTTCCTTGTGGCTTTTCCCCTCGAAGACGTAAAGGTTGAAGACGGTGCGCTGTCCGCTGGGCAAACGGCGTATCATGTCTTGCAGGACGTCGAGAGGGACGTCTTCCACTGCTGGCGGTTCGTCGCAGGGTAACCATTTGTCAGCCTCGTCGTCGAGTGGGACAAGGAGGTCTTTCCCCCGCAGGAATTTCAGCGCCTCGTTGATGGCGATGCGCTTCATCCAGGCTTCGAGCGAGCCTTTGCCGCGGTATTCAAAACGGTCCATCCGGGTGAAGATCTTGATGTAAGCTTCTTGCAGGACATCGTGCAGGTCGTCTTCGTCGGTGACGTAGCGTGCACAGGTGGCGGTCAGCTTGCCGGCGGACTGGTCGTAGAGGGCTTTCATGGCGGCGGCGTCGCCCTGGACGACTCGGCGTGCCGTGTCGCGTTCGTCGGCTGTCGGTCTGGTGCCGGTTATCCTTATGTTCAGCAGCTTCATCGTAGGTCTTTGGACATGCCGTCTAAGAGAAAGCAAACAGCTCCGGCACCAGAAAAGTGAAAGAAAGAGGTGCCGGTAGCTGTCTGATGCCGGAGGGGCTCCGGCTTCATTGTCGGTTTCTTGCGTCGGGGCGGGCGGTTCATTCTACGGCCACGGCTATCTTGCCGTTCTTCCCGTTCTTGTCGGTGACGGCCACGGAGGTCGTGCCCGCAGCAATGCCGGTGATGGAAATCGTGTCGCCGTCGACATGGACGGTGGCGATGGTCTCGTCGTCCGAGACAGTCTCAAAGGGAGCTTCTCCGCCGTCCACTGTGATCGTGTCGGTCGTGCCTGCCGCTACGGCCACGCTGTCGTTGCTGAATTCCAGGCTGTCGGGAGCCGTTACGTTGACGGAAACATGGCCGCTGATTTTGAGCGAATCGGTGACGGTGATGACAGCCTTTCCGGCTTTCAGGCCTGTGACGATGAGTGTGTCGCCATTCAGTACGGCTGTGGCCACGTCGCTGTTGTCAGATGTCACGGTGAATGGGGCGCGTCCTCCCAAGACGAGGGCAGAGTCGCTGCCGCCGATGGCGAGTTCCATCTTCGACGGGCTTATCAACAGACCGAGTGGGGTGTTGCCGTTGTCGTCGTCGCTGCATGAAGAGAAAGTGATGGCTGCCAGGCAGCAGAGCACGATGGACATGAAGATGGATTTCTGGAACGTTTTCATTGTTTTGTCGAGTTTTTTTCGTTTTACTGTTTCTGTTTTACGTTTTTTGTGGGCGCTCACATTTGTCTAAATCCCGTAATGGCTGAAACCTTGCACGGCTTGGCCCGTTTTTTTTCGGCGGAGAGGAAGTCTTCCTGTTTCGAGGAATCGTGCAGGTCGCCAAATCCGTAAGTGAGAAACATTTTCGAGGCGCAAAATTACCTATTTCGGGCGGTTGTTTCCGAGGTGGGCTGAACTTTGCATCAATTCGTCGGATTTTCTTTCCGCTTTTCCAAAAGTCATCCGTCGTACGGCTTTCGCGAGGGTAAGGGGCGTTGCGCCGCCTTTCCGCTTTGGCCCGCTGCTCACCATATCTTGGTATCTGTGCAGGGGTGGGGATATTTGGGCAGAAACTTTGAATATACCCTGTTTAGGCGATTGCGCAGGTCGCGTGATTGTCGGAACTTTGCACCCGCTTCGAAAGTATTTCTTAACGAAACAACTCACAGATGAAACAGACTTTATTACGCTTCTTTTTCATGGCCGTGGCTGTCGTGTGCGTATGCCGGGCGCGGGCCAATGGGGAAGCCGTCCTGACGGGGCGGGTGACTGACGCCGACCGCAAAGAAGTGGTCAACTTCGCGACCGCCTCGCTCAAAGGTACGCAATACGCCGCCCAGACGAACGGAGAGGGCGAGTTTACCCTGTCGGCACCGGCGGGTGAATATACGCTGGTGGTGTCGGCGTTCGGCTATCGTACGGTTGAGGCGAAAGTCAGCCTGACCCGCAGCCATCGCCGTCGCGTCCGGGTGGAACTCTCTCCGAACGAGCACCGCAAGCTGGGCGAGGTGACCGTGGCGGCCAACCGCATCAACCGCGTCAAGCAGACGGCCTATAATGTCGTGGCCGTCGACACGCGCGCCTTGAAGAACACCACGAAAACCCTCTCCGAGGCCTTGGCCCAGCTGCCCGGCCTGAAACTCCGGGAGAGCGGCGGCGTGGGGTCGGACATGCAGATGAGCCTCGACGGCTTCACGGGCAAGCACGTCAAGGTCTTCATCGACGGTGTGCCGCAGGAAGGCGTCGGTCAGGCGTTCGGCCTGAACAACATCCCCGTGGGCTTTGCCGAGCGCATCGAGGTCTACAAGGGCGTGGTTCCCGTGGGCTTCGGCACCGACGCCCTCGGCGGTGTCATCAACGTCGTGACCGCCAAGCGCCGCCCGGGCTGGTTCGCCGACGCGTCCTATTCCTACGGCTCGTTCAACACGCACCGCTCGCACGTCAACGCGGGGCAGACGTTGAAGAACGGCCTGACGTGGGAGGTCAATGCCTTCCAGAACTATTCTGACAACGACTACTACGTCGATACCCCCGTCGAGGACTTCGCCACGGGCGCCATCAACAGGCGCAAGACGGAGCGCGTGCGCCGCTTCCACGACATGTACCACAACGAGTCGGTCGGCGCCAAGCTGGGCGTGACGGGCAAGCGGTGGGCCGACCGCTTCCTGCTGGGCCTGACGTGGGCCGGCTTCCACAAGGACATCCAGACGGGCGTCTTGCAGACCGTGGTCTTCGGCGCCAAGTTCCGCGAGGGCCACTCGCTGATGCCTTCGCTCGAATGGAGCAAGCGCGACCTCGGCGTCAAAGGGCTCGACGTGCAGCTGACCGCAAACTACAACCTGGGCCTGACGCACAACGTCGACACCGCCCGCACCCGGTGGAACTGGCGCGGCGAGACGAAGCAGGGCACTGGGCGCGGCGAACAGGCCTACCAGAACGCCGAGTTCACCAGCGAGAACTGGAACACGACGTTCACGGCGAACTACCGCCTGGGCCGCCGCCACACGCTGACCCTGAACAACGTCTTCGCCCACTTCACGCGCCACGCCCCGACCGATGCCTCGTCCACGGCCTCGGTGAGCAGCCTCTTCGACAAACGGACGGCAAAGAACATCACCGGCCTGGCCTATCGCCTGATGCCCTCGCGGCAGTGGAACGCCACGGTCTTCGCCAAGTACTACTGGACGCACAGCGAGGGTGCCACGGCGGCCGACGAAAAGGAGTCGACCTACGTCCCGGCCGAGGGCAGCACGAGCGTGCCCGGATGGGGCGCGGCGGGCACGTGGTTCCCTCTGGCCACCTTCGGGCACGACCGCCGAACGGCCGACGACCTACAACTGAAACTCTCCTACGAACGGGCCTACCGCCTGCCCTCCGACACGGAGCTCTTCGGCGACGAGGACCTCGAACGCGGCAACGTCGGCCTGCGCCCCGAGCGGAGCGACAACTACAACCTCAATCTCAGCTACCTCTGGCGACCGGCGCGGAAGCATAGCCTCTACGTGGAGGCCGGCCTCGTCCTGCGTGACACGAAAGACTACATCCTTCGCTCGACCGACCGCTATTCGGGCAACAAGTACTATGCCTCGTACAACAACTGGGGCCACGTCGTCACCAAGGGAGTCAACCTCTCGGCCCGCTGGTCGTGGGGCAAGTGGCTCTCCGTGGGCGGCACGTTCAACTACATGGACGCCCGCGACTACGAGCGCTACGAGTCGCTCGAGACGGGGCTCAAACCGAGCCTCACCTACAAAGTGCGCATCCCCAACCAGCCCTACCTTTATGCCAACTCCGACGTGGCTTTCACCTGGCACGGCCTCGGGGGCGAGGGCAATGTGCTCTCGCTGATTTACGACAACTATTACGTACACCGCTTCCCCCTCTATTGTGAGAACATCTCCGCCCGGGGCAAGGAAGAAGTGCCCTCGCAGCTGGCACACAACCTCGCGCTGACGTACAGCCTCGGCGCTGGGCGCTACAACTTCACCCTCGAATGCCGCAACCTGACCGACGAGCGCCTTTACGACAATTTCAGCCTCCAAAAGCCGGGCCGTGCTTTCTATGGCAAGGTACGCATCTACTTCGGACGCTGAGCGGCGGTGGCAGAACTGAGAAAACAAATTGAGAATTAACTGAATAAAAAAGCAATCATCATGAACAAGTACACCCTCCTCACCCTGGCAGCCTCGATGGCGCTGGCCGGAACGCTGACCTCGTGCTCCGAAGAAACAGTCGACACACCCCCGCCCCCCGGAGGCGGCGACACGACCGCCGTCGTCACCGGTCCCGGCATCTCGGCGGCCAACGACTTTGTCGTCGTGGCCACCACCTCGGACGTCAACAGCATCGTCCAGACCGGCAACCTCAACACGGGCCGCGTCAGCTCGGTCGGCAACGGTTTGCAGACCGGCGCCGGGACGGCGTGGCTCTTCTGGCGCGACAAGTACCTCTACCGCCTGCAATATAACCAAGGCAATGCCGGCGTGACGTCGTCCTACCGCATGGGTGCCGGCGGGCAGGTCGAAGAGCGCGACATGCAGTATAACATCACCCGCTTCGTCACCTACGGCACGTGGGGCGAGAACGTCATCACCGCCTCGGCCATCGACACGGACGAGAGCATTGCCTCCGACGTATTCCTCAGCGACAGCACCGTCTATGCCAAAGGGCTGGGCATCGTCTACCTTAATGCAGAGGAGGAAACCAAGACCGACAAGACCGTGCCCTGCGAGAACTTCCTCGGCAACGGCGAGTACGTCACCCTTGCGGGCATCGTCGAGGCCGGCGGCAAACTCTACACCTCCGTCGTGCCGATGGGCATGAGCCAGTATGGCGTGGCCAAGTACTACGGCCGCACTGAGGCCGACGGCGTCCACATCAAGTATCCCGACCTCATCAAGACCGAGAGCGGCGGTTCGGGTTCGGGCGCTTACGAGGCCGGCGAGCTGCAGTGGACGCAATACCCCGACGAGGCATGGGTGGCCGTCTACGACAACGACCGCTTCGAGAACCCCACCCTCATCCGCACCGACCGCATCAGCTACGCCTGCGGGCGCTTCAAGTCGCAGTACTACCAGACCATCTGGCCCGACTCGGCCGGCAACGTCTACGTCTTCTCGGCCAGCTATGCCAAAGCAATGTCCGACCCGCGCCAGCAGACCACGCTGCCCTCGGGCGTCGTCCGCATCAAGGCCGGCACGGCGGAGTTCGACCCCTCGTTCTATTTCGACATTGAGCAGGCCTCCGGCGGCTACCAGATGTACCGCTGCTGGCCTATTTCGGGCGATTACTTCCTCCTGCAAATGTACACCGGTTCCAACCTTTCGAAAGCGGGCAAGACGCGGCTGGCCATCTTCAAGGGCGGCGATGCGCCCTCGTTCCGCTACGTCGAGGGTCTGCCCGCTGACGACCTCATCAGCTCGCTCGGTTCGACGCCCTATGCCGAGCAGGGCGTGGCGTGGATGCCCGTGGTGACCAACGACGGCCGCCAGCCAGCCCTCTACCGCATCGACGCCGCCACTGCCACCGCCACGCGTGGCCTCGAAGTGGAAGCGTCGAGCATCTCGGCCGTCGGCCGGCTCAAAGCGGCAAATTGACAAACCCGGCGCGTCCGTGGCAGGGCGTCGCCTCATTCCATGTGTTTGTAGCGTAGGGGCGCCACTTGTGACGCCCGATGACCGACGCGAAACTGTTGCTGTGCGATGTGACGCAACTGCCTGCGGCACTGGAATAAACGTAGGGGCGCCACTTGTGACGCCCGTGCCCAGCAGGGCACAACCGGCCGCGTTCCAAATCGTAGGGACGACATGTCGTCCGCCGCAAGGTGAGCCCCGCTCGCTGCGCATGATGGTGTGTTCCGTCTGCCGCGTGTGTGGGTTTCACCCTGCCGGGCGAACGGGCGTCATAAATGGCGCCCCTACGGGTTCGTTGTTTGACTTTAATCCTCAACCCTTATGCGAAAACTTTTCCGACAACTCCACCTTTGGCTCTCCGTGCCGTTCGGCGTGGTCGTCACGCTCGTCTGTTTTTCGGGGGCGATGCTCGTGTTCGAGGACGAGGTGGTTCGCCTGAGCCACCGTGAGCTTTTCCATACCGAACCGGTCGGGCGACCCGTCGTGACCCTCGACGAAGCCGCCCGCCGCGTGGCCGCCACCCTGCCCGAGGGCATCCGCGTCACCGGCGTCACCGTCGAGGCCGACCCCGGGCGCACGTGGCGCGTCAATCTCTCCCGCCCGAAGCATGCTTGGGCTGCCGTCAATCCCTACACCGGCGAAGTCGTTGGGCGCTATGAGCGGCCGCCGTTCTTCACGGCCATGTTCCGCCTGCACCGCTGGCTGCTCGACAGCCGGCCTTCCGGCGACGGCGTGTTCTGGGGCAAGACGGTGGTGGGCGTCTCGACGCTGCTGTTCGTCGTGGTGCTCCTTACGGGCGTGGTGCTCTGGTGGCCGCGCACCGTGCGTGCCCTGCGCCGTAGTCTTTCTTTCGCGCCGCGGAAGGGTTGGCGCCGTTTCTGGTACGACCTCCATGTGGCCGGCGGCATGTATGCCCTCATTTTTCTGCTGCTCATGGCCCTGACGGGACTGACGTGGTCGTTCCCGTGGTACCGCGATGCCCTCTGTGCCGTTCTTGGCATTGAGGCGCCGGCCGGCGGCGGCCACGCGGGCGGGGCACGGGAGCAGACAGCCCGTGCTGAAAAAGCCGGACGGCATCGTCCTGCCGGGCAGAAGGGCAAGGCGCAGAGCCACCGGTCACCGGACGGGGCGGATGCCGCGCCGTGGCAGACTGCCTACAACGCCCTTGTCGCCCGCTGTGCAGGGTATGAGCGCATCACAGTGGGGCCGAAGACGGCTTCTGTGGCCTACGGGCGCCTGGGCAACCGCCGCGCGTCCGACCGCTACGACCTCGACCCCGTCACAGGGCGCATCACCGGGTTCACACCCTATGCCGACACCGCCCCGGTGGGCAAGGTGCGCGGTTGGATCTATTCGCTCCACGTGGGCTCGTGGGGCGGCACCGTCACGCGCCTGCTCTCGTTTGTGGCCGCCCTTGTGGGTGCCAGCCTCCCTCTGACGGGCTATTACCTTTGGTTCCGTCGCCTGCGGGCACGGCGGCGCGGCATGGCCGTATAGGGGCACAACCGCCTGCCGTCTGCTGTCGTAGGGGCGCCACTTGTGACGCCCGGATACCGTCGCAGAACAGTTTGCATATTGTTTTTACGCCGCGCCTGGCGGGGCACAACGCAGCGGGCGGATTTCGATCTGGTCATCCGGGCGACATGAATGTCGCCCCTACGTTTTGAGGCGGTTATTGGTGAATATGCGGTGTAATTTGCGGCAGCGTACGTAGGGGCGCCACTTGTGACGCCCGTGCCCAGTGGGCACAACTCGGCTGGGGATGTTCACCCCGGTCATCCGGGCGACATGAATGTCGCCCCTACGTTTTGAGGCGGTTGTTGGTGAATATGCGGTGTAATTTGCGGCGGCGTACGTAGGGGCGCCATTTATGACGCCCGTGCCCAGTGGGCACAACTCGGCTGGGGATGTTCACCCCGGTCATCCGGGCGACATGAATGTCGCCCCTACGTTTTGAGGCGGTTGTTGGTGAATATGCGGTGTAATTTTCGGCAGCGCACGTAGGGGCGCCATTTATGACGCCTTGCCCCGTCTGACAATAAATAATAGAGTGGCTTCGACATCATTGGGGACAACGTCGCTGAAACTTCTTCCTCCCCACGGCGACGTTGCTCAGTCGCATATCAGATAGCGGGCAATTCGTATAGGATACTGCTATTCTTTATTTGATTTTATGTTATGCAGCAGGTTTCGTGTTTTTTATCGCTTTTTTTGATACGCCGTATTTCCGAAACCTCTATATTTGCCCTTGCGAGTAAAGATAACGCAAAAAGTTGCGTGATTTTTTTAAGTGACGCAACTGCTTGTCTCAGAGAGCATTCCGCTCCCTGTGAAATTTTTTCTCGCAAAAAAGTGCTTCAAAAATTTGGAGGGTAAGAAATAAACCTCTACTTTTGCACTCGCTTTCGGGAACGAAACCGAAACGCACAGAAGTTCTTTGAGAAATTTACATAAACGAATACGCAGTACAGGTAAATGCTTATGCTGCTTTTGGGCAGCTAAGAAGTGTACATGAAAACCGTTCAATTCTTGTCATCGTCTGACGATGGCGAAAGTGATTTGGATAGTCTATCCTGAACAGAGCAAAAACAATTCAAATAATAGGATGAAGAGTTTGATCCTGGCTCAGGATGAACGCTA